>NZ_DAMBSA010000043.1:2108-17752 GCF_032054795.1 Pantoea sp. CTOTU49201 | reverse complement strand
TCCATGTTATCAAGGCCGGTAGCCAGTGATGTAATTTGTGATACATCCATCTTGCGCTCCTGATTAATACGAATATTGAGTAGCTAAAAAGCCAGAAACAGTTATCGGCAATTTGGCGAAATACTTTATATGTGGCATCACTCACGAATGCTTACGCTGCCTCAACGCATAGGCCAGCACTACCACAAAGCACAGCATCGGCAAGCTGTATGCCACGGCGGTACTGACGTGGTCAGAAAGCAGGCCCATGAAATAGGGCATGATCGCGCCGCCGACAATCGCCATGATCATAAACGAGCTAGCCTGTTTGGTGGATTCGCCAAGATTTTTAACGCCCATGGCAAAGATGGTTGGGAACATGGTGGACATAAAGAAGAAGATGGCGATCAATGCAACCACGGAGACATCGCCCGCGCCCAGCATCACAACCGCGCACAGCACGATGTTGATCAGCGCGTAAGCCGCCAGCATCACTGCTGGTTTTACTCGTCCCAATAGCCAGGTGGAGAAAAAGCGTCCGAGCATAAAGCAGATCATCGCAACCGAAAGCATATAAGCCGCGCTTTGGTTGGTCACGCCGTGCCAGTGTTCGGTGGCATAGTTAATAAAGAAGGCGCCAACGCCAACCTGCGCGGCAACATAAAAGAACTGCGCAATTACGCCGCCGACAAAATGTTTTTGCTGCCATAACGTGGCGCCTGGCTGCTGAATATGTTGGCTGGCGGATTCACGAATATCCGGCAAAGCGGTGCGTTTAAATAACAGCGCGATGGCAATAACTACGCATGCAATTACGACATAGGTGATTTTCACGCTGTCCTGCGCCGCATCCTGGCTGGCCTGAGTAAAGAACAGCGAGCCGCCAATCATCGGTCCAACAAACTGCCCTAACCCGTTAAAGGATTGCGCCAGATTGAGACGACGTTCCGCGCCATTGGGATCGCCCAGCACCGTGGCATACGGGTTCGCAGCGGTTTCGAGGCAACCGAGCCCGCACGCCAGCACGAACAACGCAAACAGGAATACCGAGAAGTTATTGACCATCGCCGCTGGCACAAACAGCAGTGCGCCAATCGCATACAGTGATAATCCCGCCAATATTCCGGCTTTATAACCGTGACGCTGCATAAAATAACCTGCCGGCAGCGCGACTATAAAATAGGCACCGAAATAGGCGGCCTGTAATAATCCCGATTGTGCTTTGGTGACGTTTAACGTTTCCTGAAAGTGTTTATTCAGCACATCCAGCAGGCCGTATGACACGCCCCACATAAAAAACAGGGTGGTAATTAGCATGAACGCCCAGCGCAGGCTAATAGTTCCCCTGACGCCCATATTTTCAGGCGTCTCGACGCGTTGTGTAGACATGGTTATATCCTCGTAGGGTACAGTCGGTAAGTGTTGTTATTGGTCCTGCAAAGAGAATATTCGCGCCATCGCCACCCATTTTTCCCCTTCGGGCGTCCAGGGCGTTGGCTGTTGGAACTGCCACATCAGCGCTTCCCAGCGCTGAATATGCGGATCCTGTTCAGATGCCTGAGCAAAATCCTGCGTGTTAAAGCTATCGTTGACCTCCATCAGCATAAAAAGTCGGGTGCCAAGCCGGTAAATCTCCATATTTTCGATGCCGTGCTGGCGCAAATGCTGCGCCACTTCCGGCCAGATGCGCTGATGCAGGCGCTGGTATTCAGCGATCTTCTCTGCATCGTCCACCAGATCCAGCGCCAGACAATAACGCCTGGTTGCGCCACTCATGACAGCGCCCGATCGAGATGCAGATAGCCGCCATCGACGCTCAGCCACTCGCCGGTGGTGTGTGAAGCGCGCGACGACAGCAAAAACACCACCGTGTTAGCGATCTCTTGCGGCGTGGTCATGCGTTGGCCGAGCGGAATACGCTGGGTGATTTTCTCCAGTTCGGATTGCGGATCGGCGAAGGTGCCGATCCAGCGTTCATACAGCGGCGTCATCACTTCTGCGGGCACCACGGCGTTGACCCGCACGCCGCTGTGTCGCAGTGACACCGCCCACTCGCGCGTCAGTGAAAGAATCGCCCCTTTCGCCGCGCAGTAGCCGCTGGTGCCGCCCTGCCCGCTCAGCGCGGTTTTGGACGCAATATTAACAATCGATCCCCGGCTGTTTTCCAGCGCTTGCTGGCAGAAATGCGTCATCTGGTAATAGTGGATGAGGTTCTTTTCCAGCGAGGAGACAAAGGCGCTGCGCCCGGCTTCCAGCCCAACGCCATCGTTGACGCCAGCATTATTTACTAGCCCGTCGATGCGACCAAACTGCTGCTGCACGGCTTCCACCGCTTGCTGGCAGTTATGCTCGTCGCAGAGATCGGCGAGCAGCACTTCGCTTTGTGGCTGCAATTCGCGTAGCGCGGCCAGCCACATCTCTTCTGGCTGTGCGTTACTGACGATGACGGGAATCGCGCCCTCTTCCGCCAGCAGACGTGAGATGCCGGCGCCAATGCCCGATCCGCCGCCGGTGACGATAATCACTTTATCCTGCAAAAACAGATTCATTCTTCTCTCCTGTCAGGCTGTAAACCTGCGCGGCGGTGTTGCCCCAAATGGCGGCCTGTTCGTCAGCGGACAGCTCCGCTAGCGCATCGTCAACTAACTGCGCCACCGTGTAATATTCCGCTGCCAGCAGGCAAACTGGCCAATCTGAACCAAACATCAGGCGATGCGGGCCAAAACGCGCCAGCGCCTCATCAATAAAGGGCCGTAGCTGCGCGCCGCTCCACTGACCGTGCGGTGCTTCGGTGACCAGTCCGGACAATTTGCACACCACGTGCGGCATCGCGGCCAGTTCTGTAACCTGCTCGCCCCACGCCTGTGCGCCGCGCGCAACATCCGGTTTTCCCAGGTGATCGAGCACCAGCCAGTGGCGATCGTGCTGCGCGGCAAAGCGCGTGGCATCGGCCAAATGTCGCCAGGTGACCAGCATTTCCCACACGTAATCTCGCCGCTGAATCTGAGTGATGCCGGTTGCCACGCGCGGTTGCTGCAACCATGCGGCGGGATCCTGTTCATCCTGCACCTGATGACGAAAACCGCGCAGCAACGGATGCTGCAATGCCGTCAACTGCTCCGCCAGATCCGCTGCGGTGACGTCGATCCAGCCAACCACCTGCGTTGCCGGTTGTTGCTGCGCCCACTGCAACAGCTGCTGCGTCTCCGCCACGCACTGCCGCGCCTGCACTGCAATCGAACCCTGCAACTCATGTTGCACCAGCAGCGGCGCGAGATCGTCCGGCAAAAAATCCTGTTGCAGTCGCGTCATTGAATCCGTGATCCACGGAAAGTCCGCCGCGTCGTAGCGCCAGAAATGCTGATGAGCGTCGAATCGCACGTCAGCCTCCCTGCGCGCGATAACGATATTGCTCACGCGAAGCGGGATACATTTCGATCGAGAAGCCAGGCGCGGTGGGCGGCATATAAGCCGCGCCGCGGATTTCGCACGGATTAAGAAAATGTTCGTGCAGATGATCGACGTACTCGATGACCCGACCTTCATGGCTGCCGGCAATACAAACAAAGTCGATCATCGACAGGTGCTGAACGTATTCGCACAGGCCAACGCCGCCCGCATGCGGACACACCGGCAGCTGGTATTTCGCTGCCATCAGCATCACCGCCAGCACTTCATTCACGCCGCCGAGACGACAGGCATCGATCTGCACTACATCAATCGCCTCGCGCATAATCAGCTGCTTAAAGATGATGCGGTTCTGGCACATTTCGCCGGTTGCCACTTTAACCGGCGCAACGCCCTGACGAATTTTGCGATGTCCTTCGATATCATCCGGGCTGGTGGGTTCTTCGATAAACCACGGCCGTGCGAACGCCAGCTGTTGTACCCAATCCACCGCGTCATTCACTTCCCAAACCTGGTTGGCATCGATCATCAGCTGGCGATCCGGCCCCAACACTTCGCGCGCAATGCGCACGCGGCGAATATCATCTTCGAGGTCGCGTCCGACTTTCAGCTTGATGTGGGAGAACCCGGCATCGACTGCCTGCTGGCAAAGACGGCGCAGTTTCTCGTCGTCGTAGCCAAGCCAGCCCGCCGACGTGGTGTAGCAAGGATAACCGTGCTGCTCGAGCTGGCGGATGCGCTCCGCTTTTCCTGCCTGCTGCGCCGTCAGCAATGCCAGTGCTTCGTCCGGCGTGATGCAGTCGGTGAGATAACGGAAATCGATGCAGCGTACCAGTTCCTGCGGCGACATATCGGCCACCAGCCGCCACAGCGGCTTCTCTTCTGATTTCGCCCATAAATCCCATACCGCGTTGACCACCGCGCCGGTCGCCAGATGAATCGCGCCTTTGTCCGGTCCGATCCAGCGTAGCTGGCTGTCGCTGGTGATATCGCGCCAGAATTGCCCCATATCGGCGGTAATCGACTCTAGCTGACGGCCGACGATCAAGTGCTCAAGTGCACGTATTGCGGCACAGCAAATCTCATTGCCGCGCCCGATGGTAAAGGTCAAACCGTGACCGCTGATCGCCACGTTATCGGTCTCGATAATGACGTAAGCAGCTGAATAATCGGGGTCTGGATTCATCGCATCCGAACCATCGAGGTGTTGCGAAGTGGGAAAACGGATATCTTCCACGCGCAGTGCCGTAAGTTTGGTCATTATTCGCTGCCCTCGGTGATTTGACGCTGCTCGCCCAGCCCGGCGATGCCCAATCTGATCACTTGCCCCGCACGCAGATAGACCGGCGGTTTCTGCCCCATGCCGACGCCCGGCGGCGTACCGGTGGAGATGATGTCGCCTGGCTGCAAACTCATAAAACGGCTGAGATAGCTGATGATGTGCGCGACCGAAAAAATCATGGTGCGGGTGTTACCGTTTTGATAGCGCTTGCCGTCAACCTCCAGCCACAGATCGAGCTGCTGCGGATCGGCAATCTCATCGGCGGTCACCAGCCAGGGACCGATCGGGCCAAAAGTGTCGCAGCCTTTGCCTTTGTCCCAGGTGCCGCCGCGTTCGATCTGATATTCACGTTCCGAGACGTCGTTCACCACGCAGTAGCCCGCGACATGCGACAGCGCATCCTCTTCGGCGATGTAGCTGCCGCCTTTGCCGATCACCACGCCCAGTTCCACTTCCCAGTCGGTTTTCACCGAGCCGCGCGGAATGCGCACCGCATCATTTGGCCCGACTACCGCGCTGGTCCATTTGCCAAACACCACCGGCTCCAGCGGGATGTCGGCGCCGGTTTCGGCGGCATGATCGGCATAGTTCAGGCCGATGCAGATGAATTTGCCAATCTGTCCGACGCAGGCACCAATGCGTGGCTCACCATTAATTTTCGGCAGTTCACTGAGCGGCAGCTGGCGCAGTCTTTCCAGCGCGGACGGCAGCAGCGCATCGCCCGCCAAATCATCGATGAAGTGCGACAAATCGCGCAATTCGCCCTGCTCATCCAGCATTGCCGGACGCTCTTTGCCCGGTTCGCCGACACGTAATAATTTCATTCTTCCACTCCTGTTAGTTGCTCCAGCCGCCATCGATAATCTGTGCGGTGCCGGTGGTATAGGCGCTGGCATCGGAAGCCAGATAGGCCGCCAGATAAGCGATCTCTTCTGTGGTGCCGATACGGCCAATCGGTTGACGCGCGACAAAGGCGTTATAAACCTCGGTTTCGCTGCGCCCTTCCGCCTGCGCCTGCGCGGCAATGCGCTGACGCAGCGACGGTGAATCGATGGTGCCGGGGCAAATGGCGTTGCAGCGAATGCCTTGACCAATGTAATCGGCCGCCACCGAACGCGTCAGGCCAATCACTGCTGCTTTAGTGGCGCTGTAGGCGAAGCGATTAACCACGCCTTTCACACTCGATGCCACCGATGACATGTTGATGATCGACCCATGCTGCTGTTGCAGCATCGCGGGCAGAAACGCCTGGATCATGTGAAACATCGCCGTGACGTTGAGGTCGAGCGCGAACTGCCACTCCTTTTCGCTGCATTCCAGCAGGCTGCCGCTGTGAACCACGCCAGCACAGTTGAACAGCACATCCAGCGTGCCGATCTCCTGCGCCGCCGCGCTAATCGCCTGGCGATCGGTGACATCGAGTTGGTAGGCGCGAATGCCGGGTAAATCATGCAGCGCGGCAATGTTGATATCGCTGGCGATGACGTCTGCGCCTTGCTGAGCAAAGTAGCGCGCACTGGCCAAGCCGATGCCTTGTCCGGCAGCGGTGATCAACACGCGTTTTCCATGTAAATTCATTGCATTTCCTCTGGTCCAAAGATCTAATGGTCAGGCCATTGAAAGGTGATTTTTTCCCAGCGGGAGAGCAAAATATCGCTGGCTACTTTTTCGCTTACGCATTACGTTTTATTGACAATTGCGTAACATTGACAAGTGTCCTGACGATTATTTGTGCAACTGATCACTTAATTTATTTAGACAGGGAGCAGCGCAATGCCGATCAAAAAGATGGAAAACCCCAGGCTTTACAGACAAATAGCAGACCAACTGATTGCGCTTATCGACAATAACGAATTTCCGCCCGGCAGCCGCCTGCCAGCGGAGCGTGAGTTGGCTGAGCAGCTGCAGGTCAGTCGTGCATCGGTGCGAGAAGCGTTGATCGCGCTCGAGGTGATTGGTCTGGTGGATGTGAAGGTCGGCAATGGCGTGATTGTGAAAGCGCGTTCCAGTACGCAGGAGCCGGTAATGATGCAGGCCGGACGCGATCAGTGGAATGAGCCGGATGATGAGCTGGGTATCAACCTGGATTTCTCTACCGAGCTGCCACCCTTCTCGCTGCTGCAAGCCCGACGTTTGATTGAACCGGAAGCCGCTGCGCTTGCTGCGGTGCATGCCAGCGAGCAGGAACTGGCGCTGATCCGCGCGGCTTATCAGCAAAACTGCGAGGATAACCGCGCGCAATCGCGCACCCATCCCGGCGACCGCCTGTTCCATATCCGCATTGCCCAGGCGAGCGGCAATCCTGCCTATGGATTTATCATCGGTCACCTGCTCGGCCATCGCTATGGCAGCATGTTCCGTATGTTGCAGGCGCACTACACGCCCAGCGATATGCCGGTTGTCTCAGAATCCGAGCATATGGCGATTCTTTCCGCGCTGGAGAAACGCGATGCAAAAGCAGCGAGAAGCGCGATGAAGAAGCATATTGATCGGGTGATCGCGACTTTTGAGCGTGTGCAGGAGTGAGAGGATTATGCGCGCCTGGTCGCCATGAATGGCGACCCTACGGGATCGAGCGGTTGCCGCCCTTGCAGCGTACTTCAGATAGGATCCGTCTTCACTCTTTTCCCTATATCCTTCAGCTGGGAATATTTCTCCAGCAGTTGGGGCGCATCATCCAGGCTCATCGCGAACATCCAGAGATAAGTCATGACGGAATAGATATGGCCGGCATCGGTTCCACCGCGTAAAGCCATGGTGAAAATGGTCATGGCAAACAATATAGCGGTGACCGCGCCAATCGAAAGATATCCCATCGCTTCGCGATCTGACAGGCGGATACGCAGTCCCGCCAGCACCCGATAATGTCTGCTCAAGGATGCCGCCGGCGCACTGCTGACAAAGCCCACTTCTTTTTCAAGTCGACCATTAAGCCGGAAAAATAGGGCCTCATTTTTATTGGTGTAACCTGGCAGAAAAAACGAAAAGAACACTAAAACGGCCAGGCAGGCGATGCCCGACCAGAATTCAATCGCCAGCAGCATCAACGCCGCCCCGGTGATAGAAGCCAGGGAAGTAATCAATACCGGCAGATGTTTTTCAAAGAAGTCGACGAACTCCCTTGAAAGCGCAACGCGCGCGGCGATGGTTGAATGACTGTGATTTTCCCGACGCTGGGCCACAATAACCGGCACTGCCAGTTCAGCATAAATCCTCGCGAAGGTGCGCGTATCAAGGCTGCGCCTGGCGGCACCAATCACCCACATGGTAAAAACCATCAAGGCATAAAATACCGCATGCCATGCCTTGCCCGCGACGATGGCATTGATGGCAAAACCGGCCAGCAGTGGATAAAGCAGATAGGTCACGTTTTCGGCGATAACCAGCAATAAGGTAAAGAAAAGCTTTCTGTAATGACGGCGTCCAATGTTTTTAAGGGTATTAACCGCGCTGCCGGTGACGTTGACCGGCTCAATAATTTCATGCGTTTGCATAGGATCAATTTCTGTTAATATTAATTTGAGCGAATGCTCAAATTCTGATGAGAAGTCTATTTGAGCAACTGCTCAAAGTCAACGGAGCCGCAAGATGAAAGAAACCAAGGAAGCGCTGAAAGCCCGCATATTGGATGGCGCTGCCGCGCTATTCATAGAGAAAGGGATCGAGAACGTTGCAACGCGCGAACTCACCGAAAGGCTCTCAATCTCCCGTAGCCATATTTACTATTATTTCAGCGACTGGCAGACGCTATGCATCGAAGCCCTGACAAGGTATCTACAGAACGAGCTGGATGACTTTTCACGATCCATTGAATCAACGCCACCTGCTGACAAACTGAATACTGCCATTGAAAACTATTTGCCGGATGCCCCGGACGCCGTCTGGCAGCTTTATGGTTCACTCTGGCAGATGGCGGGCCGCGACAAAGCCTTTGCTGAGCTGGCAGAATTGTTTATTAACAAGTGGACCCAATTCATCACCGCCATCGTTGATGAAGGGATTGCTCAAGGTGTTTACCGTCCTGTTGAAAGCGCGCGTTTTACACGCCAGCTCGGCGCCATGCTTAACGGCTATGCCGACAGCCTGATGATCAGCCCTAGTCCGGCAAAACATCGTGAAGCTGTTGAGGATATTCAGGCATTTATTCGGCTTACGCTTTGAGGTGTTTTTTAGGTGAGTGGATTGGCAGGTCAGATGCATACTTATTAGCCTGCCAAAAGTGATCCTATATTGTCCTTTAGCTTCTCTGAACATCTCATCTACGTGTGCTTTTTTTAACCTCTCTATTTTTCAAACTGTTATCACTCCCGTTAACAAAAAACCATTCTCCAGTGGCGCACAGAAATCATTGCTGGCCTGCTTCAATGCCCGAAACAAAGGTGCGGATGATTAGTTTTTTTTCACTCTAAATAATTCCTCAACAGTTCCGATAACCACCCTCAAGAACAACACCAATAAGAAAATTCTTATTTCCCAGGGCAGGTTATCTATGAATCAGACCATCTCATCTCCGGCTTGTGGCCTGCACTCGATGCGCTCCGTGCGCTCAATTTTAATCAGAGGCTGAGCCATGACTCAAAATCCCCCTCTGCAGGTCGCTGCCCATAACGCCCTTTCAAAGGTTCAGGAGACGACACAATATCCTTTCGTTAGTGCACCCATGCTTCCAAGCCGGGAGGGACCGGCAGGCATTCGTTACGACTTTAACGATGGTGCACGTGTCTTGCTGCCGGAAGGCCGCTGGCGCGTTGCGCTCATAGATGAGGATTCAGGCAACATTCTGTTCCACTGTGAATCCGGCGCAGGCTGGGTGACGTCTGCTAAAAAGTATTACATCCGCTTTCGCATTCGGGTCTGGCGTGGTGATGAGACCTCACCTCTGCTTGATGAAGTGCTTTCGCTCAGGGATCAGCATGTGTTGATTTCATTTCCAGTCGGCACACTGGGTGACCTGCTAGGGTGGTTCCATTACGCCGAACGCTTTCGCACTCAACATGGATGCAGACTTGAGTGCAGTATGGCGCCCAACATCATCACACTACTGGAAGGCCAGTACCCCGACATTCGTTTTTCGACTCCTGCAGAGGCGGCGTGCGCGCCTTATGCCACTTACCGCATCGGTTTATTTTTTGGCGGGAACGATACCCATCAACCACTCGATTTTCGCCAGACCGGTTTTCACCGTATCGCCGGGCACATTCTGGGCGTCGACCATCGGGAAGAAGCGCCTCGGCTTAATCTCAGCGCCCCGCGAACGATCGCCGAGCCCTACGTCTGTATTGGTGTGCAGTCAACCTGCCAAGCCAAATTCTGGAACAACGGCCGCGGCTGGGCCGAGGTGGTAACACACCTTAAAACGCTGGGCTACCGAGTCCTTTGCATTGATCGCGACCCAACGACAGGCCACGGTTTTGTCTGGAATCACATCCCTTACGGTGCGGAAGACTTCACCGGCAACCTTCCGCTGCAGGACCGAGTGGATCTGCTGACACACGCGAGCTTCTTTATCGGGCTATCCAGCGGCCTCTCATGGCTTGCCTGGGCGTCGCAGATTCCCGTGGTGCTGATCAGCGGCTTCACGCTGCCAGGCGCTGAGTTTTTCACCCCCTGGCGGGTGTTCAGCAGCCATGGCTGCAGCGGATGCTGGGACAGCATGCATGAAAAATTCGATCACCAGGACTACTTCTGGTGTCCCCGTCACAAGGGAACTGATCGACAGTTCGAGTGCACCCGGCTTATCACCGGTAGACAAGTAAATGGCGTGATTGACCGTCTCGACGCGCAAATCCGTGGAAATCAAAAAACGTAACTAAACCCCCCATGCGTAATCGACATTTACTCGCAGGGAACAAAACTTTTAAGAGGCAGGGACATGAATAAGGCTTACAGAATTGTCTGGAGCGCTGCGCGCCAGGCGTGGGTTGTTGCGTCAGAACGTGCTGGTTGCGGTGGGCGACCACCCATGGCCGTGAAGCGCATCGTCGGCACACTCCTCCTGATGGGAATGGCAGGTACTGCCGCCGCTACGACCTATGATGGCACGACAGTGAGCTCTGGTAGCTTAACGCTGAATAACGGAGACATTGCCAACAATATCTCGGTGATCAGCGGCGGAAACCTGAACGTGAACAACGGCGGGTTGGTGACCAGTAGTAACGTAGGTAACGGCGTAAACCTTTCCAACATCGTTGTTTCCAGTGGCGGCAGCGCAGTTTCTACTATCGTCAACTCTTCAGGCAGGCAGTACGTAAACAGCGGCGGCAGCGCCACCGGTACCATCCTGAATGGTGGTTCTGAAATCATTTATGTTGGTGCGCATGTTTCGGGCTCCACTGTTAACAGCCGTGCACAGCAGGAAGTTTATGGCAACGTGACATCGACTACCGTTAATAACGGTGGCTCCCTTCTGGTTCTTGGCGGGACAACACAGTCGACCCACGTGACATCCGGTGGTCTTGAGTACGTTATCAGTGGAACAAGTGAATCTGCGCTCATTGATGCTTGGGGCACCCAGACTATTTACTCCGGAGCCAATGCGGTGTCAGCGGTCATTGCAGGCGGGACTCAGCGGGTTAGCGGCTCGGCAATCGATACCACAGTGAAGTCAGGCGGGGTCCAGTACGTCAGTAGCGGCGGTTCCTCCACCGGTACCATTATTGAAGCAAATGCTTCTCAGGGCATCTACGGCACCGCCACCTCCACTCAGGTGAACTCGGGCGGTGCTGAGTATGTTTACGGTGGCGGCACCGCAAGCCTCACCACCGTTAAAGACGCTGCTTACATGCAAATTTTCACTGGTGGGTCAGCCTCACAGGCAACCATTAATTCAGGTGGCACCCTTTATGCTTTCGAGGGTGCTAACGCGACAGATCTGGTCATTAATGCCGGCGGCCGTCTCAATACTTTCACCGGTGCTACATTAAGCGGCACAAACGCGCTGGGCGAATTTTCGATCATCTCAGGCCATGCTAAAAACGTGCTGCTTGAGAACAACGGCTCATTAACCGTAGACGCCACTGATTCTTCAGAGAGTACCATTATTAATCAGGGCGGCGCCGAATACGTGAACGGCAGCGCTTCCGGCAGTGTGGTAAATAATGGTGGTGTGCAACGCGTTATGGCTGGAGGCACGGCCAATGGTACAACTGCCAATGCCGGTGGTGAGCAGCAGGTTTACGGTACCGCTATTTCAACGACGGTTAACTCCGGTGGCGCACTTTCCGTGTTTGACGGCGGCGTCGCAAAACAGGCGATGATTAATAGCGGCGGTTCTTTATCGGTCAATAGTGGAGGTACCGCGACAGATACCACCGTTCAGGCTGACGGACTGCTGAATATAGCTGATGGAGGAATTCTGACACTTGCCGACAATCATTTTGTGAACAACGGTACGACAGCTTACGATACAGCCAGCGACATGTCCCTGGATACTAATCTGTCTGGTACCGGTCAGTTGACTAAGAACGGAAGCGGCACGCTGACGCTCGGTGGCACCCTTGCTCAGTCGCAGGTGAATCTGAATGCCGGTTCGCTGATTATGGATGGTTTGCAGGCCACCACTGACATAGTGGCGATCTCCGGCACATCACTATCTCTGGTGAACAGTGCCAGCCTGACGGGTATCATCGACCCGACCGATGTCAACATCGACAGCAGCAGTACCTGGAATATTACGGGCGACTCGTTGGTTGACACGCTGACCAATGCCGGCAGCATTGTTTTTGCCGCACCTCAGGGTACGTTCACTCCTCGCACGCTCACCGTGACCAATCTTGTTGGCAATGGGGGGACCATTACCCTGAATACCGTTGCAGGCAACAGCAGTTCACCTACCGATAAATTGATCATTGATGGCGGTCAGGCGACGGGCAGCACAGGTCTGCGAGTGCTAAACCGCGGTGGACTGGGTGCACAGACCACTGGAAACGGGATCAACCTGGTAAGTGCGATTAACGGCGCAACAACAGATTCAGGAGCCTTCAGTCTTAACCAGCCGCTGGTAGCAGGCGCCTATTCCTACAGTCTTTACCGTAATGCCGATCAGAGTTGGTATCTGACCTCCCAGCAAATCAGTACCTCAACACCTGCCACGCCTGCAACACCTGCAACGCCGGGCACACCGGATCAGGACAGTGGAACAGGCACACCGGTTAGCAACACAGTCAACTACCGTGATGGCATGTGGAGCTATGCTGCACTTCCTGCTCTTTCGTTCGATTATGACCGCCTGGTTGCAGGCACCGCCGATACACGTTTCCATTATGCCCAGGACAGCCGTATGTGGGGCCGCGTGGTGGCAGGTCAGTTGCGTCACGACAATAATGGCAGCCTGACTGGCGGCGGGGTTCCGGAAAGCAGCGGCGCTTATAGCTTCCTGCAAATTGGCGGCGACCTCTGGCAGTTCTCGGGATCCACTGCCGAATGGCGTGCCGGTATTTACGGTGCAACCGGGTTGATGCGCAGTGACGTCTGGCGTGATGGTGGGAAAAGTGAAGCGGGCACCGATCGTGATACCGTCTACACGGGTGGCGCCTATCTTTCAGGTCAGAGCCATGAAGGATTGCGTTTAGATGGCCTGTTGCAGATAAGCCATCACAGCATTTCCACGGCCTCCAATGACGGCACGCGGTTGTCGACATCAGGCACCGGTTGGCTTGCTTCGGCACAGGCTGGACAAGCGTTCATGCTGTCTCCTGCCCTGTCGCTTGAGCCACAACTGCAATACACCATCCAGGGCATTTCACTGGATAATGCACAGGACGATGCCGCATCACTGGACTGGTCTGACAGTCGCCGCCAGTCCGTTCAGGCGGGATTGAGGATCGGTACACCTCTGAGTAACCCGGCGAAAGTGCTCTGGTGGGTCACACCTTCACTGACACAATCTTTTGGTGGCCATAGCAACGTATCAGCCTCTGTGCAGGGCGTTTCAGATTCAACGGCTTCATTCCGCACTGACCTTTCAGGCACCAGTATCGGCCTGAACGGTGGCGTAAACGCGCAAATTCGTGAGAATGTTAAGCTCGGCGTACAAGGTGGATATTCCGAAGCGCTTCACGGTGGTGAGTCTGGCGGCTTCTACGGTCTGGTCAATCTGGGCTATTCATTCCGCTAAGCGGCAATACAGTGCCGGGCATAGCTGCCCGGCGCTTCTTGTTCATATACTCCGCAGTTCCACCGTATTAGTAAATATCGTCTGCAGGCCTCATCAGGAAGTATTGGCGCTATTAAAAACGATCATCGTCACATTATCCACAATCTAATAGCATTAAATAATGGACTCATTATTTGAGAATGCACGTCATTAATCTGATTAATCAAAAAACCCTTCACTAATTCACTTTCAGCAGCCACACTGTCAACCAAATTAATCAAGTATAAATAAATAATATGACATTGAGTGTGGCTTATATATGACCATGCTGCAATAAAACATAACATTAACGCATATAGCAAAAAAGTTTCATATTGCGGATGATTCACTACACGCGCTGAACATCATCAATACTGCTATGGATATGAGAAACGAGCAATGTACTCTAACTCAATATGGATCATGTTAGAAAAGTCAGTAAATATCATCGGGCTCATTTATATCAATGCACTGATGGCAAAATACATTGGCCCTGAAGACTTTGGTAAGATCAACATTTCAACTTCTCTATTTATATTTGTGCAAACGCTGTCGTGGTTTGGTGGTCAGAACATCCTGTTTAAGCGCATGAGTGAAAATACTAAGTCAGGAATTGCGTTAGCGATGCACACGCAAAATCAACGGCGTATTTTCTTCCTGCTGTCATCAAGCTCAGTGTTGATCTATCTCTATTTTTTCACAGACATCATTGTTTTTTTATTTGGTGTGGCCAACGGTATTGCCACCTACTATATCGTGATGGACTTCTTTTCCATCTACAACAACACCCAGTTAAAATCAAAAATCAACACCATCACTAATGTGATTGGCTTATCTGTTGCCCTGGTGATTCGGTTCTATATCTCACACTTAAAACTGCCAGTGTACTACTTCACCCTGCCGATTATTCTCATTCCGCTGATACCTTACATCCTGCGTCTCCTCTATTTTAAATATACGACAAAAATAAATGAGAATCGTAAGGGCGCCGGAATGTATAACCGGCATATGCTGTTTGCCGGGGGGGCGCTGATTTTATCGAGCCTATCTGCGGACATCTACACGCAGATATCGAGTATTTTTCTGGCTAAAATCCTTTCTTACTCAAACCTGGGCGTTTATAGCGTCGCGTTAACCATAGGAGGTGCCTGGTCATTTATCGTGCTGGCGTTAATAACAAGCTTCTTCTCAAAGATCTACAGCGAAAAAGATCAAATCACCGTTGAAATGCTGCTGATTAAAATCAATCGCATTGTCATCCTGTTTTCGCTTATTGCGTTAGGTGGATTCTATATTTTTGGTGATTATTTTATCCATTTATTGTATGGCGATAAGTATATGGATTCGGTAAATATCATTCCAATTATTATCATTGGTACGATGTTCTCTGCATTAGGCACAATTTGCTATCGCTATATGATAAAAGAGTCCGGATACAGTTACCTGGCTAAAAAGATGTTTTTATGCTGTGTCTTAACCATACCGCTATCCTGGCTAATGATTAATTCTTACGGGATTAATGGGGCTGCATACTGTTTTTTGATCGTTGAGATTTTGTCTTGCACTTTACTCAATTACTTCTTCAGAAATAAAACAATCATCAAAATGCATCTTAACATTTTCAAACTGAGATAATTTTAATGAAAATGATAAAACACACAGTCAAATCCGCATTAAAAATCAGCGCTCACATGTACCCGGAATTTTGCGCAAAAACTCACTATTATATTAAGTTCAAGAAAAAGCTGAACTTAACCAACCCGATCAATTTCAATGAAAAAATTCAGTGGCTTAAATTCAATGAGCTAAATGGTGACATTTATACGTTGTGCGCGGATAAGT
>NZ_DAMBSA010000043.1:0-2098 GCF_032054795.1 Pantoea sp. CTOTU49201 | reverse complement strand
TATGTTACAGCGAAAGGGTGTGGTGAAATACTTAACCAACTTTACGGCGTGTATGATGATCCGCAGGAAATAGACTACCGCGCATTACCCGATAAGTTTGCCCTCAAGTGTAACCATGGCGCAGGCTATAACATCATTTGTGACAGCAAAGCTTCACTGGACATTGAAAAAACCAACAAGCAGCTCAATAAATGGTTAAAGCAGGATTTCTCGGCACATTTTATTGAACCACAGTATAAGAAAATAGATCGAAAAATATTATGCGAGAAATACATTGAGAATGAACGCGGAGGTTTTCCAGAAGATTACAAATTCTACTGCTTCAATGGGAAGCCTTATGCGGTGATGGTTTGCTTGGAGCGAGAAAAAGGCAAACCTAAGTTTTATTATTTTGATATGAGCTGGAACCCGCTTCCCTTTGAAGATACTGTCGAATTAATCAATTCCAACAGTTATCCGAAAATGCCCGAAGGTTTTCATAAAATGAAAGATTATGCGGTTAAACTGGCATCGGATTTTAAATTTGTCCGCGCTGATTTTTACCTTCTCAATGGTAGCGTTATTTTTGGCGAATTAACCTTCACGCCTTCTGCCGGGCTCGATGTTACCTTGCAGGAAGCCGATGCTATTTTAGGCAGTCAGCTAAAATTATAGCGTTGAAAGTGAATGATTTTCCGACCATCGAAACAGGTGCGCATCAATGCGCACCCTCCAATCCTTCGTAGGGTCGCCATTTATGGCGACCGGTGCACCCACCATCTTTCCCCCTAACGATCAAGCCAGCCACAGCGTCTATACTGATATACGTAAAGAAATAATCTGCAGATAACCGATAAGAGAATGGTTACTGAATTTTTAACTTATCTGACAACCCAGGTTGTTGGCTTAATAAAAGGGAAAGTAATGCCATTATTATTTGATGAGTTATCGGGTGCGCCAACATGGGTGCCTGCTGTGTTACTTGTCACGCTCTCACTCGCAGTGGGTTTTCTGGCGCGATTTATCCTGCTCAGGTTCATTCGCTACTGGCAGAATCGTGACAGAAAACTGTTCAAATCACTGGAAAAGCATCTGCGTGGATCGATGTTTCTGTTTATTCCTTTATTGTTAATCAGTGTAGGGCTTAATTATGTTAACATCCAACCTGGATCCCTGAGTTTTATTACCACCACCGTTAATATATTTATTATTCTATCCTTCTGCTCAGTGTTAATTCGGTTGATTAATGTGGCGCAGGATATGCTGTTCATTCGTTATGATATCAACCTCTCGAATAATCTTCGCGCGCGAAAAATTCGTACGCAGATAATGTATGTAAAAAAAGTCGCAATTGTCGTACTGGTGACGTTGTGTCTATCACTGATTCTGCTTAGCTTTCCTGGCGTGCGAAAATTCGGCACCACCATTCTCGCCGGTGCCGGAGTTGCCGGTATCATCATTGGCTTTGCTCTGCAGAAGTCGCTGGTCAATTTGTTTGCCGGCATTCAGATTGCCTTTACGCAACCAATAAAAATTGATGATGCCGTGGTGGTGGAAAATGAATGGGGCTGGATTGAAGAGATCAACCTGACTTATGTTGTTGTGCGTATCTGGGATCTGCGCCGTTTGGTTCTGCCCATTACCTACTTTACTGAAAATGCCTTCCAGAACTGGACGCGTAATAACGCCCAAATATTAGGCTCGGTATTTCTCTATCTCGATTACTCGATGCCATTGGAGCCGCTGCGTAAACATTTTGAAAAAGTCCTCAGCGAAACTAAACTTTGGGATCAACAAACTCAGGTGTTGCAGGTGACGGATACCACCGATAAAACCATGACCATCAGATTATTGATGACGGCACAAAATTCCCCCACCGCCTGGGATCTGCGCTGTTACGTGCGGGAAAAGATGATTGAGTTTATTCAGCAAAATTATCCGCAGAGTCTTCCTCAGGTGCGCGCGACATTAACAGATGCCGGGGTTCGAGAGACGAATAGTTAAGTGTAAATCGGTCGCCATGAATGGCGACCCTACAAAGGATTAGCGCGTTTTTCGTAGGGTGCGCATCCATGCGCACCTGCATATATAGGCAATTTATTGCTTAAGTGAGAGACAA
>NZ_DAMBSA010000042.1:7804-18198 GCF_032054795.1 Pantoea sp. CTOTU49201 | reverse complement strand
TGAAGACCGCGTTTGATCCGAATGGGATTATGAATAAAGGCACCATTTTCCCGCAAGAGTAGTGCTGCTCGTTACCAGGTCGCCATGAATGGCGACCCTACGGGGCGCGCAGGGATGCGCGCGTTATTTACCACATACTTCACAGTGCGCGTCCTGCGCCACCTTCATGCTGCGGAATTCCGCGCTCATCGCATCGTACATCAGTAAGCGCGCGCTAGCGGGTTGACCGAAAGCCGTCAGCACTTTTAAGGTTTCCATCGCCTGCATCGCGCCAACCACGCCAACCAGCGGTGCCATCACGCCCGCTTCGACGCAACTTAACACCTGATCGCCAAACAAACGGCTGATGCAGCGATAACACGGCTCGCCGGGCTGCCAGGTGAAGACGCTGAGCTGGCCTTCCATGCGAATCGCTGCGCCGGAGATCAGCGGCACCTTGTGCTGAAAACACAGGCGATTAATCTGCTCGCGGGTATCGACGTTATCGGTGCAATCCACCACCGCGTCGTGACGTGCAATCAACGCGCTGAGCTGCGCGTCGTCCAGCTGTGCATTAATTGGCTCCAACTGGCAATGCGGATTGATTGCCGCCAGCTGCTGCTGCGCTGAGGCGACTTTTGCCATGCCAATATTTGCATCGCTGTGCAGGATCTGACGCTGCAGATTGCTGAGGCTAACGGTATCGAAATCGAGCAAGGTGAGATGTCCCACGCCCGCCGATGCCAGATAGGGCGCCGCCGCACAGCCGAGACCGCCGAGGCCAATCACCAACACGCGTGATGCCTTCAGTTTCTCCTGGCCATCAAAATCAAAACCGCGCAGTACGATCTGGCGGTTATAGCGCAGCATCTCTTCATCGCTCAACTCAACGCTCATTAGCCCTCCAGCAGCGTGTTAAAGGCTTCGATCTCCACCCATTCACCGGGTTCGACATCGCCGCGCTCGCGCTCGAGCACCACAAAGCAGTTGGCCAGCGCAAACGAGCTGAACACATGCGAACCTTGCGCACCGGTGCTGCGCACTTCCAGCACGCCGTCATCGCCACGGCTAACAATCGCACGCTGGAAGTCGAGACGACCCGGCGATTTCTTCAAACGCTGGGTAGCGCGTGCGCGTTGGCGCAGCGGCATGATACGCGTGGTTTGACCGGTTAAGGTGGCCAGCAGCGGCTGGACTAATTGATAGAAAGTTACCGCCGCAGAAACCGGATTGCCCGGTAAACCGCAGAACCAGCTGTTTGCCAGACGACCAAAAGCAAAAGGTTTGCCCGGCTTGATCGCCAGTTTCCAGAAGGTGATAGCGCCTAACTCTTCCAGCATTGCACGGGTGAAGTCGGCTTCGCCAACCGACACGCCGCCGGTGCTGATCACTACATCGGCCTGACGATCGGCTTCGGTAAAGGCGGTACGCAGCGCCGCCTGATCGTCGGCAATTACGCCAAGATCAATCACTTCGCAGCCGAGCTTGTTAAGCATTAACGCCACGGTAAAGCGGTTGGTGTCGTAAATCTGGCCTTCCGCCAGCGGCTGACCGACCGCCTGCAACTCATCGCCGGTGGAGAAAATTGCCACGCGCAGTTTGCGCAGCACGCTGACTTCAGCAATGCCCAGCGACGCCAGCAGCGGCAGTTCGGCCGCGCCGAGACGCACACCGGCGTCCAGCACCTGTTTGCCCGCCTGAATGTCTTCGCCGACGCGACGAATGTTCTGCGCGGCCTGCACTGGCGCGGTAATCACAATGCCGCCGTCGCGCTGCTCCGTTTGCTCCTGCATCACCACGGCATCACAACCGGCGGGAATCGGCGCGCCGGTCATGATGCGGATCACGCTGCCCACGGGCCACGTACCGTTAAATGGCGCACCAGCAAAGGCTTTACCGGCCACCGGTAATACGCGATCGGGCGCGATATCGGCCAGACGCAGCGCATAACCGTCCATCGCCGAGTTATCAAACGAGGGCACATCGAGCGGCGAAAGAATCGGCTTCGCGGTGATACGTCCGGCGGCTTCAAACAGCGAGACGTTAAGCGAATCGCTGATCGGCTTCAGCTGTTGCAGCATCTTTTGCTGCGCGTCTTCGAGGGAGATTAATCCTGCGGTAAAAGGTTCCATGTCCATCTCTGCCTGGTTAATTTCAGATGCAGTCTATTATGGGTAATGCGTGGCCGTTAAGCGAGAGTTGGTGGTCAGGAAGGGGTATTTCACGCTACGGCTTATTGAATTTTCGGTCACCATAAATGGCGACCCTACAAGATTGCGCGCGTATATGTAGGGGCGCCATTTATGGCGACCGGAAAAACCACTCACAACCAAAAAAGCATAATCCACAATAAAAGGTTATGACCGCGCAGGCAGTTTCTGCTTTACAAGATGAGGGGGCCTTTCTATAGTCGAAAATTGCCAAAAAAAGATGAAAACCATTCTAAATCAGTGTTTTTGGTTCTGATTCCTTCACAGGGTACCGGTTATGGCTAAAGCAGTTATCGCAATTCACGGCGGTGCGGGCGCGATTACGCGTGCGGCAATGAGCGCCGAAAAAGAGCAGCACTATCGTCAGCAACTCAGCGCAATCGTTACCGCCGGCCAGCAGATTCTTGCCGCCGGCGGCAGTGCGCTGGACGCCGTTACAGAAGCCGTGCGCCTGCTGGAGGAGTGTCCGCTGTTTAACGCAGGCAAGGGCGCGGTATTCACTCATCAGGGCACGCATGAACTCGATGCCAGCATTATGGATGGTCGCACGCTGGACGTCGGCGCGGTCGCGGGCGTCAGCCACATCCGCAATCCGATTCTGGCGGCGCGTAAAGTGCTGGAAAACAGCCCGCACGTGCTGTTTATCGGCGCGGGCGCAGAAGCCTTTGCCGCAGAGCAAGGCTTAGCGCCGGTCGAGGCCGATTTCTTCTCCACGCCGGAACGCTGGGAACAGCTGCAGCGCGCGCTGCACAGCCAGCAAATGGTGCTGGACCACGACGGTGAAGCAAATAGCCACAGCGACGATCCGCTGGACCCGGATCGCAAATTTGGCACCGTCGGTGCGGTGGCGCTCGATCTTCAGGGTAATCTGGCGGCCGCCACCTCAACCGGCGGCATGACCAACAAACAGGCCGGTCGCGTGGGCGATTCGCCGTTGGTCGGCGCGGGCTGTTACGCCAGCAACGACACAGTGGCGGTTTCCTGTACCGGCACCGGCGAAGTGTTTATCCGTACGCTCGCCGCCTATGACGTAGCGGCGCAGATGCATTACGCCGGACGCTCGCTGCAACAGGCCACTGCCAATGTCATTCATGACAAAGTGCAGGAGCTAGAGGGTAGCGGCGGGCTGATTGCGATTGACGCCGCAGGCAATGTGGCGCTGCCGTTTAACAGCGAAGGCATGTATCGCGGATTCGCCTATGTGGATGGCGACATTGAGGTAGCGATTTACCGCGACAGCTAAGGAGCAGGCATGACGGACCAACAGCTGCAGTTTGCGCCGGAGCAGGTTCTGGCGGTGCGCGATCTTAACGTGCGCTTTGAGCATGAAGGGCGCATTACCGAAGCGGTACGCAACCTGTCGCTCGACCTGCATCGCGGCGAAACGTTGGCGCTGGTGGGCGAATCGGGCTCGGGCAAATCCGTCACCTCGCTGGCGCTGATGCGCTTGATTCAGCAGGCCGGCGGCGCAGTGAGCGGCGAAATCCAGCTGCGACGGCGCAATGGTGAGGTGCTGGATGTGATGCGCGCGTCGAACGGTCAGATGCGCAAAGTGCGCGGCGCCGATATGGCGATGATCTTTCAGGAGCCGATGACCTCGCTCAATCCGGTATTCACCGTTGGCGAGCAGATTGCGGAATCCATCCGTCTGCATCAGGGCAAAAGCCATCAGCAGGCGCTGGCGGAAGCGCGGCGCATGCTCGATCTGGTGCGCATTCCCGAAGCAAACAACGTGTTATCACGCTATCCACATCAACTCTCTGGCGGCATGCGCCAGCGCGTGATGATTGCTATGGCGCTGTCGTGCAAACCGGCGCTGCTGATTGCCGATGAACCCACCACTGCACTTGACGTCACCATTCAGGCGCAAATTCTGCAATTGATCCGCGTGCTGCAAAAAGAGATGCAGATGGGGGTGATTTTTATCACCCACGATATGGGCGTGGTGGCGGAGATGGCCGATCGCGTGCAGGTGATGTATCGCGGTGATGTGGTGGAACGCGCGCCGGTGCAGCAGCTGTTTGCTGAACCGCAACAGCCGTATACCCGCGCGTTGCTGGCGGCAGTGCCCAAACTGGGGGCGATGCACGGCCAGCCGCTACCGGCCAAATTCCCGTTACTGCACAGCAACGGCCGCGAAGAGAGAGCCGAGCCTCAGGACACAGTGCGTCACGATCGACCGCCGATTTTGCAGGTGCGTGATTTAGTCACGCGCTTTGATATTCGCGGCGGCTTGCTCAATCGCGTCAAGCGTCGCGTGCACGCGGTGGAGAAAGTCAGTTTCGATCTCCATGCCGGTGAAACGCTGGCGCTGGTGGGGGAATCCGGCTGCGGAAAATCCACCACTGGGCGTTCACTGCTGCGGCTGGTAGCCAGTCAGGGCGGCACCATCACCTTTGACGGCCAACGCATCGATGCGCTGCAAGGCAATGCGCTGGCGTCATTGCGCCGCGATATCCAGTTTATTTTCCAGGATCCTTATGCCTCGCTCGATCCGCGTCTGACCGTCGGTTTCTCGATCATGGAACCGCTGCTGGTGCATAAAACGCTGGATCGCCGTCAGGCGGAGAAACGCGTTGCCTGGCTGCTGGAGCGCGTGGGTCTGCTGCCGGAACATGCGCAGCGCTATCCGCACGAGTTTTCCGGCGGCCAGCGCCAGCGCATCTGCATTGCACGCGCGCTGGCGCTCAATCCCAAAGTGGTGATCGCCGATGAATCGGTGTCGGCGCTGGACGTGTCGATTCAGGCGCAGATCATCAACCTGATGCTCGATTTGCAGCGTGAATTTGGTATCGCCTTCTTATTTATCTCGCACGATATGGCGGTGGTGGAACGTATCAGCCATCGCGTGGCGGTGATGTATCTCGGACAGATTGTGGAGATGGGGCCGCGCCAGGCGGTATTTGAGCAGCCGCGCCATCCCTACACTAAAAAACTGATGGCCGCAGTGCCGGTGGCCGATCCGGCGCATCGGCATCGTGAGCGGGCGCTGATGGTGGATGAGATCCCCAGCCCGATTCGCCCGCTGGGCGATGAGCCGGAAGTGGCGCCTTTACTGGAAGTGGCACCGGGCCATTTTGTCGCCCGACACGCAATTAGCGGCGCCTGAGCAGCAAACAACCGCACATCTTTGGATGTCGCGCATGACAGGGATTACAGGAGAACGATAACGATGCACCATATTATGCGAAAAGGGGTTATCACTGCCGGTTTGTTGAGTTCGGCGCTGGCGCTACCCGCGTGGGCGGCGAAAGATGCGGTGATTGCGGTGGCCTCGACCTTTACCACGCTCGATCCGTATGACGCGAACGATACGCTGTCGCAGGCGGTGGCGAAGTCCTTCTATCAGGGCTTGTTCGGCTTCGATAAAGACATGAAGCTGACCAACGTGCTGGCGGAAAGCTATCAGGCGAGCAGCGACGGTTTGACCTACACCATCAAGCTGCGTTCCGGCGTGAAATTCCAGGATGGCACCGACTTCAATGCCGAAGCGGTAAAGGTGAACCTCGATCGCGCCAGCAATCCGGATAACCATCTCAAGCGCTATAACCTGTTCAAATATATCGCCACCACCGAAGTGGTCGATCCGAGCACGGTGAAGATCACTCTGAAGCAACCGTTCTCGGCCTTCATTAACAACCTCGCGCACCCGGCGGCGGTGATGATTTCGCCGACCGCGCTGAAGAAATATGGCAAGGATATCGGCTTCCATCCGGTGGGAACCGGTCCGTTTGCCTTTGATACCTGGAACCAGACCGACTTCGTGAAAGTGAAGAAGTGGGATGGCTACTGGAAAAAAGGCTATCCGAAGCTGGATAGCATTACCTGGCGTCCGGTAGTGGATAACAACACCCGCGCGGCGATGCTGCAAACTGGCGAAGCGAGCTTTGCTTTCCCGGTGCCGTTCGAGCAGGCCAAACTGCTGGAAGGCAACAGCAAGCTCGATGTGGTCACCACGCCATCGATCATGCAGCGCTACATCAGCCTCAATGTGACGCAAAAGCCGTTTGATAACCCGAAAGTGCGTGAAGCGCTGGAGTACGCGATTAACCGTCAGGCGCTGGCGAAAGTCGCCTTTGCCGGATACGCCACGCCAGCGACCGGCATTGTGCCGCCGAGCATCGACTTTGCGCAGAGCTATCCGGCAATCAAATACGATCCGGCTAAAGCACGCGAATTGCTGAAGGAAGCGGGCTTCCCGAACGGTTTCGAAACCACCTTGTGGTCGTCGCATAACCACAGCACCGCGCAGAAAGTGCTGCAGTTCACCCAGCAGCAGCTGGCGCAGGTGGGCGTGAAGGTCAAAGTGACGGCGATGGATGCCGGTCAACGTGCCGCTGAAGTGGAGAGCAAAGGGCAGAAAGAGAGCGGTGTGCGCATGTTCTACACCGGCTGGTCAGCCTCAACCGGTGAAGCCGACTGGGCGCTGACGCCGCTGTTCGCCACCACTTCATGGCCGCCAGCAATCTTCAACACCGCGTTCTACAGCAATCCGCAGGTGGATAAAGATCTCGCCGATGCGCTGAAAACCACCGATCGCGACCAGAAAGCCAAACTGTACAAAGACGCGCAGGATCGCATCTGGAACGACCATCCGTGGATCCCGCTGGTGGTAGAACAACTGCTGTCAGCCAACAATAAAAACCTCAGCGGTTTTTATGTCATGCCCGATACCTCATTCAATTTTGATGAGGCCGATCTGAAGTAACAGACGCGGCCAGCCTTAGCGGGCTGGCCGATGCTGCGCAGGACTTCGCATGCTCAACTATTTTCTCAAACGATTACTGGGACTGATTCCCACGCTGCTGATTGTGGCGGTGCTGGTGTTCCTGTTCGTCCATTTGCTGCCGGGCGATCCGGCACGCCTGATTGCCGGCCCGGAAGCAGATGCCTCGGTGGTGGCGCTGGTGCGTCAGGATCTCGGCCTCGATCAGCCGCTGATCAAGCAGTTCTGGCACTTTATGATCAATGCGGTGCAGGGCGATTTCGGCCATTCGCTGGTCTCGAAACGTCCGGTGATTGATGAAATTGCCGCGCGCTTTTTCCCGACGCTGTGGCTGACACTGAGCAGCATGGTATGGGCGGTGATTTTCGGTATGGCGATTGGCATCACCTCGGCGGTGTGGCGCAATCGCTGGCCGGATCGCATCGGCATGACGCTGGCGGTGTCGGGGATTTCGTTCCCGGCGTTTGCGCTCGGCATGCTACTGATGCAGGTGTTTTCGGTCGAGCTCGGCTGGTTGCCGACCGTCGGCGCGGATAGCTGGAAACACTACATTTTGCCATCGATCACCTTGGGTGCAGCGGTGGCGGCGGTGATGGCGCGCTTCACCCGCGCCTCGTTTGTGGAGGTGATGCAGGAAGATTACATGCGCACCGCACGCGCCAAAGGGGTACGCGAATCGCTGGTGGTGGTGAAACACGGCCTGCGTAACGCCATGATTCCAGTGGTTACCATGATGGGCCTGCAGTTTGGTTTCCTGCTCGGCGGTTCGATTGTGGTGGAAGTGGTGTTCAACTGGCCAGGCTTAGGCCGCTTGCTGGTGGATTCAGTCGAGATGCGCGATTACCCGGTGATTCAGGCCGAAGTGCTGCTGTTCTCGCTGGAATTCATTCTGATCAACCTGATTGTCGATGTGCTGTACGCGGCAATCAACCCGGCAATTCGCTACAAGTAAGGAGTCGCAATTGAAGAACTGGCGACGAGCCGCGGCATTGAAAACCATGCCGACTATCACGGAAAACCGGGTACGCACGCCGTGGCGCGAATTCTGGCGGCGCTTTCGCCGTCAGCATGTGGCGCTGCTGGCCGGATTGTTTGTGCTGCTGCTGATTGTGGTGGCGTTTATCGCGCCGCTGATTGCACCTTTTGATGCGGAAAACTATTTCGATTACGACCGGCTGAACGAAGGGCCGTCGCTGATGCACTGGTTTGGCGTTGATTCACTGGGCCGCGATATCTTCAGCCGCGTGCTGGTCGGCACGCGCATTTCGCTGATTGCCGGTTTCTTCTCGGTGGCGATTGGCGCGCTGATCGGCACCGTGTTAGGTCTGCTGGCGGGCTATTACGAAGGCTGGTGGGATCGCATCACCATGCGCATCTGCGATGTATTGTTCGCGTTCCCCGGTATTCTACTGGCGATTGCGGTGGTGGCGATTATGGGCAGCGGCATGAGCAACGTGATTGTTGCGGTGGCGATCTTCAGCATTCCGGCGTTTGCCCGTTTGGTGCGCGGCAATACGTTAGTGCTGAAACATCAAACCTATATTGAGTCGGCGCGCAGTATTGGTGCGTCGGACTGGACCATTATCATGCGTCACATCCTGCCCGGCACGGTGTCGTCGATTGTGGTCTATTTCACTATGCGTATTGGTACCTCGATTATTACGGCGGCGAGTTTGTCTTTTCTCGGCCTCGGCGCGCAGCCGCCAACGCCGGAGTGGGGCGCGATGCTCAATGAAGCGCGTGCCGATATGGTGATTGCGCCGCATGTCGCCATCTTCCCGAGTCTGGCGATTTTCCTTACCGTGCTGGCATTTAACCTGCTGGGTGATGGTTTGCGTGATGCGCTGGATCCGAAATTGAAGACCTGATGCTGTTTCGGTCGCCATAAATGGCGACCCTACAAAACACGCGTTTGTTTGCGCCGCGCGTTACCCACATTAATCGCCGTAGGGTCGCCATTCATGGCGACCTTTTCAATAACCGCACAATCCCGCCCTTAAAACGTTTCCCAATTGTCATTACTGTGCGCGGCGGCAGGTGCGGCGCGGGTTGGCGTCATCACCGGTTTCACCACTTTCGCCACCGGCGCAGCGGCCTGGCGTGCGCCGGTTTTAAAGCGGGCCACCGCAGATGAGAGGCTGCTGGCCTGCTGTTCCAGCGATGCCGACGCATTAGCGGATTCCTGTACCAGCGTGGCGTTCTGCTGCGTGACGCGATCCATCTCGTTCACCGCCTGCCCAATCTGGTCGATGCCGCGACTCTGCTCATCGGATGCCGAAGCAATCTCGCCCATGATATCGGTGACGCGGGTGACGGCGCTAACGATCTCCTGCATGGTTTCACCGGCGCTGCTCACCTGTTGTGAACCGGTGTTGACGCGCTGCACGGAATTCTCAATCAGCAGTTTGATCTCTTTCGCCGCCTGGGCGCTGCGCTGTGCCAGATTACGCACTTCGCCTGCCACCACGGCAAAACCGCGGCCCTGTTCACCGGCACGCGCCGCTTCTACCGCTGCGTTAAGCGCGAGGATGTTGGTCTGGAATGCAATGCCATCAATTACGCTGGTGATATCGGCGATTTTCTTTGAGCTGTCGGCGATATCGCGCATGGTTTTCACCACGCCATCCACCACGTTGCCGCCTTTGTCGGCGGTTTCCGAAGCGGTTTTCGCCAGCTGAGTCGCCTGACGCGCGTTATCGGCGTTCTGTTTCACCGTGGCGGTCAGCTCTTCCATGCTCGCCGCAGTCTCTTCCAGTGACGCCGCCTGTTGTTCTGTGCGTGAGGAGAGATCGTTATTGCCGGTGGCGATCTCGCTTGCGCTGCCAAAAATCGCATCCGCGCTATCACGCACATTGTTGATGGTGCTGAGCAGCGACTGCTGCATGTGGTTGAGACTGGCGGCAATCGACGCCATTTCGCTGCGGCCTTCCACCTGCAAACTGGCGGAGAGATCGCCATCGGCGAAGCGTTCCATCTGCTGTTGTACCAGCTTCATCGGTGCCAGCAGGATACGACGCACCAGAATCCACACGGCAACCAGCAGCAGCACCACAACCACCGCCATCATGGCGACCAACACCAGCATGTGCTGATAGTTATTGTCATATTCCGCATTGCGCTCGGCCAGCAGTTGTACGTTCTGCTCGCGCCACTGTTTGTAGGCCACTTCCAGATCGTCCTGCGCCTGCTGGGCATCAAGATTGCCATAGGCGGCGTAATCATTGGCCTTCAGGAACGCCGCCGACTGTTTCAGCAATTCAGCGAAGGCAGCAAACTTAGCGTCGACTACACTGGCTGAATCCGCACTTTGTCCGGCAATACGCGGCATGCTCTTATAGAGATCATAATGTTGCTTCGCTTCATCCAGTGACGCACCTGCGCTGATCAGCAGTTTGTTGATGGCGGCGACTGACGCTTCATCCGTCTGTTTTTTCAGGATACGAATGGCGACGCGGTTAATGATTACGCGCGTTTTCACC
>NZ_DAMBSA010000042.1:0-7794 GCF_032054795.1 Pantoea sp. CTOTU49201 | reverse complement strand
GGGTTTTCACCAGCGTTTGCCAGCCATCAGCCAGCTCACGCTGCTGATGCGACAGCTGATTGCTGGTGGTGAAATTATGCTGTCCGGTAATCAGTGATGATAAAAACAGCGAGCCGGAAATCGCCTGCATCGCGGTGAAAACCACCAATATCATCATGATGGCCGTCACAATTTTCATTCGTTTAAACATAGGTGCGTCTCTGAGGAAGTAGGCTGATATTGAAGTTATCGGTATAAAAGCAAATCGCTTAAGTGCCAGCAGGAAATAATTACGTCACGGGATGATGAGAGGCGGGAAAAAACAGATGAAAGCGTTTAATTACGAGCAGGATTTCCAGCACATCGATTTTCGCCAGCAGCCAGAGCTGTATCAGGTGGGGCGCGGCGAGCAGGGCGTGTTGATGGTCGAACCTTACAAAAGTGAGATTCTGCCGCACTGGCGTTTTCGCACCGTCGAGCTGGCAAAGCAATCTTCACAGCAGATCATGCAGTTGTTTGAAGCGTATCGCGCGCAGGACGATTTTGTCGGCATGGACATGGCGCGCAAATATATTCAGATGGGGTACACGCGAGCGCGCCGCTACAGCAATCATCAGGGCGGGCGGAAATATGACGAGGCGGGCAACGAACTGCCGCGTACCACAGAAAAAGAAAAGGCCGCTGCGGCGGCCGTTTTCAAAGCGTGTTGGGATAAACTGCGCGCGGATACTGACTATCTGGCGCGCAAGCGTGCGCACCAGCAGAAGTATGGTTAAACGCGCGTGCCCCACAGATCGTATTCGTCGGCGTGTTCGACTTTAACGCGTACCACGTCGCCGACTTTCACCTGACGATCGCCGTTCAGATAGACCGCGCCATCGATTTCCGGGGCGTCAGCCATGCTGCGGCCGACCGCGCCTTCTTCGTCGACTTCATCAATCAGCACCAGCACTTCGCGGCCGATTTTTTCCTGCAGACGTTCGCTGGAGATCTTCTGCTGCAGTTGCATGAAGCGATCAAAACGATCCTGCTTCACGTCATCCGGTACCTGATCCGGCAGCTGATTGGCGGTTGCGCCGTCAACCGGGCTGTACTGGAAGCAACCAACGCGATCGAGGCGCGCTTCCTGCAGGAAGTCGAGCAGCATCTGGAAATCTTCTTCGGTTTCACCGGGGAAGCCGACGATAAAGGTTGAACGCAGCGTCAGCTCTGGGCAGATTTCACGCCAGCGCTTAATGCGCTCCAGCGTACGCTCTACCGCGCCTGGACGCTTCATCAGCTTGAGGATACGCGGGCTGGCGTGCTGCAGCGGAATATCGAGGTACGGCAGGATCTTACCTTCGGCCATCAGCGGAATAACGTCATCCACATGCGGATACGGATAAACGTAGTGCAGACGCACCCAAACGCCGAGTTTGGCTAACTGCTCGCACAGGCTCACCATGCTGGTTTTCACTGGCGATCCGTTCCAGAAACCGGTGCGATGTTTGACATCCACGCCGTAAGCGGAGGTGTCTTGTGAGATCACCAGCAGCTCTTTCACGCCCGCTTCGACCAGACGTTTGGCTTCGTCGAGCACCGAACCGATTGGACGGCTATCCAGATCGCCACGCATCGATGGAATGATGCAGAAGGTGCAGCGATGGTTACAGCCTTCGGAAATTTTCAGGTAGGCGTAATGGCGCGGCGTCAGTTTGACACCTTGCTCTGGCACCAGGCTAAGGAACGGGTTGTGCTCCGGCTTAGGCACATAGGTGTGCACGTGCGAAAGCACCTGCTCGTAGCTGTGCGGGCCGGTGATCTCCAGCACCTTTGGATGCACTTCGCGGATCTGATCCACTTTGGCACCGAGGCAGCCGGTGACGATCACTTTGCCGTTCTCGTTCAGCGCTTCACCAATCGCTTCCAGAGATTCCTGTACGGCGCTATCAATAAATCCACAGGTGTTAACGATGACGATCTCCGCATCATCGTAGCGTGGCACCACGTCATAGCCTTCTGTACGCAGCTCCGTCAGGATGCGTTCAGAGTCGACGAGGTTTTTCGGACAGCCGAGGGAGACGAACCCCACGCGCGGTGGATTTTTGACTTGGCTCATAAGGTTAAAAATTCATCATAATTAGTGTGGATAGGGGGGCGATTGTACAGAGGTTGCAGAGGAAAATGTATAGGCTGTGTAAGAATCTCCTTATCGACAACCAATGTGCTGTAGATATGCTTAACTCAGTGAGCGACGCGCGCTCTCATTAAGCGCCGCGCCTGAGTTGCTCGTCTGCGAACGTGATCCGAGTTGTGTAAGCTGACGTGTTTTGCTTAAATGTTGGGTCGGTAAAGGTAAGTACTTATCTTCACTGAAAATTTCAAATCGCACTGATAGTGAATCCTCACTGCCAGGGCAGAAGTGGATAATGTGAGAGCAGACATATGCAAGAGATCGTCAAAGGTTTTCTGAATTTTCAACAGAATGTGTTCCCTGAAAGGAAGGATCTTTTCAAAAGTTTGGCATCCAACCAAAATCCCAAAGCCCTGTTTATCTCCTGCTCAGACAGCCGTCTGGTGCCAGAGCTGGTGACGCAGTCGGAGCCAGGTCAGCTGTTCGTGATCCGAAACGCCGGTAATATCGTGCCACCGTTTGGTCCAGAGCCGGGCGGCGTGTCCGCCACCATTGAGTACGCGGTTGTTGCATTGGGCGTGACCGAAATTATTATTTGTGGTCACTCCAACTGCGGTGCCATGAACGCGATTGCTTCCAATGCCGATCTGGAAACCATGCCAGCGGTTGATCACTGGTTGCACTACGCCAACGCGGCGAAAGCGGTGGTGGAAGAGCGCAACTACGATTCCGTTGAGAAGCGTCTCAACGAAATGGTGAAAGAGAACGTGATCGCGCAGCTGCACAATATCAAAACACACCCTTCCGTGGCGGTCGCGCTGCGTAAAGGCAAAGTGCGCCTGCACGGGTGGGTTTATGATATTGAGAGCGGTGGCATCATTGCGCTGACCAAAGGCGGTGAATCCTTTATTTCACTGTCGGAAAACCCGGAAACCTGCTTCGAGTAATTCAGCCTAACCACCTGCAATGCAGGTGGTTTTTCCTCGCATTTCGCTAATATTTCCTCCCGCGCTGAAAACCAACCTCTACACTTGAGAAGCAATTACCTCTGATAAGGGCTTTCTCATGCGATTTCCCCTTTGTGTTCCCGTGTTAACGCTGGCGCTGCTGGCTGCGGGCTGTACCTCTCATGTGGCCGACAAAAAACAATATTCCGGCTTCCTCGGCGATTATAGTCAGCTGCAATCGACCCAATCACCGAGCGGTAAACCGACGCTGCGCTGGATCTCTCCCGATTATCACGATGCTGATTATCGTGGCGTGGTTTACACGCCGGTGGTCTATTATCCGGCGGCGCATCCGACCGCGCGTATCAGCCAGCAAACGCTGGATGAGGTGCGCAGTTACACCGATAGCCAGCTGAAAAAGGCGATTTCTGAACGCAAACCGCTGGTGACCAGCAAAGGCCCGCGTACGCTGCTGGTGAAAGCGGCGATTACGGCGGTATCGGCAGAAAATGAAGGCGTGCAGTTCTACGAAGTGGTGCCGATTGCTGCCGTTGTCGCCAGCACCATGGCGGCCACCGGACATCGCACACAAGAGAGTTCGCTGTTCCTCGAAATCGAAGCGGTGGATGCTCAAACCGGCAAGCCGATGATTAAAGTGGTGCGTAAAGCCTTCGGCAAAACCCTACCTAACAACAACACGCCAATTACCCTCACCGATCTTCGTCCAGGCATTGACGAGATGGTGCGTGACACGCTGGCGTTCTCCGCGCCCTGAACCTGAACCTGTGCCCGGCCGCGTGCCGGGCTTAATGTTTTGTAAATCCTGCACATCCTTTGTCACGCGCTGACTACCCTTAACGGCAGACCGTGATAAAGGAGAATGCCATGCGTTTACTGCCCGCCGCGCTGCTATTTGGCGCTTTAAGCACGTCCTTACCGTTATTCGCTGCCGATGTGCAGGTTCAGGTGCTACAGGACAAGCTCGATCATCCGTGGTCCGTGGCTTTTCTGCCCGACAATCAAACGCTGTTAATCACTGAACGATCCGGCCAGCTGCGCAGCTGGCAGCCGGGCAAAGGTCTGTCGCAACCGATCGGCGGCGTGCCGAAAGTATGGGCGAATCGTCAGGGCGGTTTGCTGGATGTGGTGCTGGCGCCGGACTTTGCCCAAAGCCGACGCGTGTGGCTTAGCTACACCACCGCCGATGCCAGCGGCCGCGCCGGCGGCGTGGTGGGTTATGGCCGATTAAGCGATGACAACCGCCAACTGAGCGACTTTAACGTAGTGCTGGAGCAAACGCCAAAGCTGTCGAGTGGCGCCAATATCGGCACGCGACTGGCGTTTGATCGTCAGGGCTTTCTCTATATCGCCTTCGGTGACAACTTCGCCAGCAGCAGCGCGCAGCAGCTGGACAAGCTATCCGGCAAAATCGTGCGTCTGACCAAAGACGGTGAAATCCCGCCGGACAACCCGTTTGTTAATCGCCAGGGTGCGCGTGCTGAGATCTGGTCTTACGGCATGCGCAATCCGCAAGGGCTGGCGCTCAATCCGTGGACGCAGCAAATGTGGGAAAGCGAACACGGCCCGCGCGGCGGCGATGAGGTCAACATCCCGGAGAAGGGCAAAAATTACGGCTGGCCGCTGGCGACGTACGGTATTGATTACAGCGGGCAGAAAGTGCCGGAAGCGAAAGGCAGTGAAGTCGAAGGTACCGAGCAACCGCTGCACTATTGGAAAGTCTCGCCCGCCATCAGCGGCATGGCGTTCTACAACAGCGCGCGCTTCCCGCAATGGAAAAACTCACTGTTTATCGGCGCGTTGAAGGAGAAGAGTTTGATTCGCCTGCAGGTGAATGGCGAAAAAGTGGTGGAGGAGCAGAGATTGCTTCAAGAGCGTGGCGAGCGTATTCGTGATGTACGACAAGGCCCGGATGGCTATCTCTACGTGCTAACCGATGAATCCAACGGCAAGCTGCTGAAAGTGGGGCTGCCAGACGCCGCCAGCGCCCCACGCGGTTAACTTAGCGTGCCCAGTTACACACTTCCCATCCGCGCTGTTGTGCTTCCTGCAGCAGCAGCGGATTGGGATTTACCACCCATGCATGGTCGGCATGCGCCAGCAGCGGTAAATCATTCATTGAATCACTGTAAGCCCAGGTGCGTTCAAAGCGTTGATCCTGCTGTAACGCTTTCCAGTCGCTGAGGCGCGTCACTTTGCCTTCGCGATAGGTCATGGTGCCGTAGGTTTGTCCGCTGTAGCGTTCATCCACCACTTCAACGCCAATCGCCAGTGCGCCGTGAACACCAAGGCGCTCGGCGATCGGTACCGCTAGGTGATCGCCGCTGGCGGTGATGATCATTACCGTGTCGCCGCGCTGCTGGTGCCACTCAATACGTTCGCGGGCAGCGGGGAAAACGCGCGGCATGATGTCGCGATGGATAAAGCGGCGTACCCAGCCTTCAACGGTCATGGTGGCCATACCGGCGAGTGGCGCCAGCGTGGTGTTCATATACTCTTCAATCGATAACGTACCGGTGTGATATTTTTCCATCAGGATTTTCTCCTGCTGGATGATCTCTTCGGGGGCAAATCCCTGTGAAACCAACCAGCGCAGCCACAGGCTGGTGCTGTCTTCACAAATCAGGGTTTCGTCCAAATCGAAAATGGCTAAGTCCATCGCGGCTCTCCTCAGGCTGACTGAATTCAGGTTAGCGGAAATTTGTGACTGGCTTAACCGTTCTGCGAAAAATCGGAATTACACGCAAAATTTTTCAATAGTCAGATGGGCAAAAGTGGCGGCGCTGCGCGGTTGGTGCCAGGGTTACTCTAATAAACTCTATAAAACTTTACGATTGGACGGTTTTTTTCGCTGGCCTGAACCGTTAGCGTGGGATGAGACATGTCTTATCTGCAAAAAACCAAGATTTAACAAGGACAATCTGGTCATCCTCATGAGAAAAAACACCTTCGCTACTGCATGGCGGCCTCTGGCTGCATCGTCACTGTTATTACTTTTCATTCCTATTTCAACGCTGGCAGAACAAGCTCCAGCCGCTCCGCAGATAGACGCCAAAGCCTGGATCTTAATGGATTACAACAGCGGCAAAGTGCTGGCGGAATCTAATGCCGATCAGCGCCTCGACCCCGCCAGTTTAACCAAAATGATGACCAGCTATGTGGTCGGCCAGGCGCTGAAATCGGGCAAGATTCACAACGATGACATGGTTACCATCGGCCAGGATGCGTGGGCAACCGGCAATCCCAAGCTGCGCGGCTCATCGCTGATGTTCCTTAAACCCGGCGATCGCATTCCGGTCTCTGAGCTGAATAAAGGTGTGGTGATTCAATCTGGCAACGATGCCCGTATCGCGCTGGCTGATTATGTCGCGGGCAGCCAGGATTCGTTTATCGGGCTGATGAACAATTACGTCAAAGCTTTTGGCCTGCAAAACACCCACTTTATGACGGTGCACGGCCTGGACGCCGAAGGGCAATACAGCACCGCGCGTGACATGGCGATTATCGGCCAGCGCCTGATCAGCGATGTGCCTGAAGAGTATGCGATTAACAGCGAAAAAGAGTTCACCTTCAATAAGATTAAGCAGATGAACCGTAACCGTCTGCTGTGGAGCACCAATCTAAAGGTGGATGGCATCAAAACCGGTCACACCTCTGGCGCGGGCAATAATCTGGTGGCCTCGGCAACCGAAGGTGATATGCGCCTGATTTCCGTGGTGCTCGGCGCGGCAACGGATGCCACGCGTTTCCGTGAAAGCGAGAAGCTGCTGACGTGGGGCTTCCGCTTCTATGAAACCGTGACGCCGATTAAGGCCGATAAACCGTTTGCGCAGCAGCGCGTTTGGTTTGGCGATCGCAGCCAGGTCAATCTTGGCGTCGCAAAAGACGCCGCGATCACCGTGCCAAAAGGGCAGATGAAAAACCTCAAGGCCAGCTTTACCCTGAACTCACCGCAGCTGGAAGCGCCGTTGGAGAAGAATCAGGTGGTGGGAACCATTGATTTCCAGCTGGATGGTAAAACTATTGAACAACGTCCGCTGGTGGCGATGGAAGCGGTGCCGGAAGGTGGCTTTATTGGCCGGATTTGGGACTTCATTATGATGAAATTCCACGGCTGGTTCGGTAAGTGGTTTAGTTAATAAAAAACGGTGCGCATCAAGCGCACCGTTTTGTAGGGTCGCCATTGATGGCGACCAAAACAATTACTCGCGAATCCACCCTTTCTTAATCGGCATAGCAAACAGTGCGCGATACACCTGATGGGTAAACGTCAGCATGCGCTCGCCATACAGTTGCCACGCCATGTGCGACGCCAGACAACCCAGCAAGCCGACCAGGAATCCGCCCAGCATATCCAGCGGCCAGTGCACGCCAAGATAGACGCGTGACCAGGCGATGGCGCTGCCTATCACCAGCAACACCACACCTGACCAAAGGCGATGCCAGAAGATAAATGCCAGCGCAAAGGTAAAAATGGTGGTGCCGTGATCGCTTGGATAAGAGTCATCTGCGGCGTGCGATAAGAACTGGTGTCCAAAGCCAATGGCAAAAGGACGCGGATGTGGCAACAGTTGGCCGACGCACCATGAGATGCTCAGCGCGTACAACAGCGCCATGCCGGTTTTCAGCACCAGCGCGCGTTGAGATTCCAGCTGATCGCGCGGTCCCCACAGCCACAGCGCCACAATCAGCAGCGGCACGATGGCAATCACATCTTTGGCGATAAAGGTCGCCAGA
>NZ_DAMBSA010000041.1:0-18198 GCF_032054795.1 Pantoea sp. CTOTU49201 | reverse complement strand
GGTGTTATTGGCCGCCAGCAGCGTTAACTGTGTCAGCTCATCGCCCATCAATTCACTGGCGACCTGGAAGTCAGCACCGACAATCGGCTTGATCCCCGCGCCGTGCGCACTACCGTAAAAACGCACCAGCCCGCACAGGTTGATGTAGTCGGTAATGGCGATCGCCGCATTCCCAGCGCAGCCGCCTTTTTGACTAACGGTCCGGTTTTCGCCAGACCATCAACCATGGAGTAATCGCTGTGGACGCGCAGATGTATAAAACGAGGTTCAGCCATATCAGTTTCCGGTTAAAACAGCGTCAGGCTATTAAAGCGTAGTTGGCTGGCGGGCTGCCAGCACGTCAGCATCAATCAAGGCGTTACGCACCGGCGCAAAGCTGCGACGGTGATGAGGTGTGGCGCCGTGCTGCGTCAGCTTTTCCATATGCAGCGCGGTTGGATAACCTTTGTGTTGCGCAAAGCCATATTGCGGGAACAGCAGATCCAGCTCGGCCATTTCACGATCGCGCGTGACTTTGGCGATGATCGAAGCGGCACTGATCTCTTTCACCAGGCTATCGCCCTTCACCACCGCCTGCGAGGGCATCGGCAGCGCGGGACAACGGTTGCCATCGATCAGCACAAAGTCCGGCGCGATGTGCAAACCCGCGACCGCGCGCTGCATCGCCAGCATGGTGGCATGCAAAATATTGAGCTGATCGATCTCTTCTGGCTCGGCTCGGCCAAGACTCCAGGCCAGCGCCTTCTCTTTGATCTCGTCATACAGCGCCAGACGACGCTTCTCAGAGAGTTTTTTCGAGTCGGCCAGTCCGGCAATCGGGTTGGCGGGATCAAGGATCACCGCCGCCGTCACCACTGCGCCAACCAGCGGACCGCGTCCGACCTCATCAACGCCAGCAATCAGCTGCGCGTTGGGATAGATAAATTCAGCCATTGATGATCTCCAGTACCGCATCCGCCGCCTGCTCATCGGCATTCCAGCGAATCTGTTGATGCAGTTTGGTGAAGGTTTTCAGCAGCGCATCGCGCTCAGGGCCCGCGTGAAGTAGCGGCTCCAGCGCCGCGGCTAACGCTTCGGGCTGACACTCGTCCTGCAGCAACTCTTTCACCAGCTCGCGACCGGCTAACAGATTTGGCAGGGAAACGTACGGCGTTTTTACCAAACGTTTTGCCAGCCAGAAGGTCGACGGCTTCATACGATAGCCAACCACCATCGGGCATTTCGCCAGCATGCACTCCAGCGCGGCGGTGCCAGATGCAAGAATAGCGGCATCGCTGGCCAGCATCGCCTGACGACCTTTGCCATCCAGCAAATGCATCGGCAGTTCAGGCGCAACTTGCGCTTTGATCTGCTCAAACTGCTCGCGGCGTTTGGCATTCACCAGCGGCACCACGATTTCCAGCGTTGGATAACGCTGACGCAGCAGCTGCGCGGCGCGCAGGAAATCGGCGCTGAGCATTTCGACTTCTGCACCACGACTGCCTGGCAACAAGCCAAGACAAATCGCTTCTTCAGCAATGCCTAACTCGCGGCGCGCCGCCAGCTTATCGGGCTGCAGCGGCATCGCATCAGCCATGGTGTGGCCGATAAAGCGGCATGGCACGTTAAAACGATCGTAAAACGCTTTCTCAAACGGCAGGAATGCCAGCACCAGATTAGTGTTGCGGCCGATTTTGAAAACACGCTTTTGACGCCACGCCCAAACGGAAGGGCTGACGTAATGAATAGTGCGAATGCCCGCGCGCTTGAGGCTCCCTTCCAACGTAATGTTGAAATCCGGCGCATCAATGCCGACAAACACATCCGGCTTGAGTTCGGTGAAGCGCTGCGTCAGGTCACGACGAATTTTCAGCAGACGCCGCAGGCGTCCCAGCACTTCGACGATGCCCATCACCGCCAGCTCTTCCATCTCATACCAGGCTTCGCAGCCTTCGGCCTGCATCAGCGGACCGGCCACGCCAACAAAGCGCGCATCAGGATGGCGCGCTTTTAAAGCACGGATGAGACCTGCACCAAGAATATCGCCGGAGGTTTCTCCGGCGACCAGGGCAATCGTTAGGGGACGCGCTGACATGGATTAACGAATCAATCCACGCGTAGAACGGGCAAAGAAGTCATAGAAAGGCTGCACTTCGCTGTGTTGTTTCGCCAGCTCTTCAATCTCTGGTTTCACTTCATCCAGCGTTTTGCCGCTGCGGTACAGCAGTTTGTACGCGTTGCGAATGGCATGCAGCGCTTCTTTGCTAAAGCCGCGACGCTTCAGACCTTCGATGTTGATACCGTATGGCGTTGCGTGGTTGCCCTGCGCAATGACATAAGGCGGCACATCCTGCGCGACGCCTGAACAACCGCCAACCATCACGTGAGCACCAATGGTGCACCACTGATGTACCGCCGTCATGCCGCCAATAATTGCAAAATCATCAACGGTGACGTGACCGCCCAGCGTGGCATTGTTAGCAAAGATGCAGCGATTGCCGATCACGCAGTCATGCGCGATGTGAGCATTCACCATCAGCAGGTTATCGCTGCCGACTTTGGTCACATTGCCGCCCTGCGTAGTGCCACGATGAATGGTGACGCTCTCGCGGATGCGGTTGCGATCGCCAATTTCAACGCGCGTTGGTTCGCCCGCATATTTCAGGTCCTGGTTCACTTCACCAATGGAAGCGAACTGGTAGATCTGATTGTCTTTGCCGATACGCGTGTGGCCGTTCACCACCACGTGCGATTTGAGAACCGTTCCTTCACCAATTTCCACATTGGCACCGATAAAGCAGAACGGACCGATGTGAACATTGGCGCCGATAATGGCACCCTCTTCAATGACAGAACTGGGATGGATATTGGCGGTTGAATCAATCACTTATTATGCCTCCCGGCTACGGGCACACATCATGGTCGCTTCACAGACAATTTTGCCGTCTACGGTCGCCACGCCTTTAAAGCGCGTCAGACCACGACGGGTTTTCTCGAAGGTCACTTCCATGATCATCTGATCGCCCGGCACAACCGGACGTTTGAAACGGGCTTCATCGATACCAGCGAAGTAATAGAGTTCGCCTGGTTCCAGTTTTCCAACGCTTTTGAATGCCAGAATGCCGGTCGCTTGCGCCATCGCTTCCAGAATCAGAACGCCTGGGAAAATCGGCTTACCAGGGAAATGTCCCTGGAAAAACGGTTCGTTAACAGAAACGTTCTTCACCGCGCGCAGATATTTATGCTCTTCAAAATCCAGCACGCGATCAACCAGCAAGAAAGGATAGCGGTGTGGCAGCAGTTCTAAAATCTCTTCAATTTTCAGAGTATGCGTTTCAGTAGTCAAAATACTCTTCCTGTCCTAAAAATCTGATGGCATCAATAACACGGCCTGCACCGATCAAAATGATCTTCCGCAGGCCGCAAATTAGTTCGGGGCGTTTCGCTTTCTTACGATACCTGCTGCCATTCTCGGGTTAGCCGAAGGTGGAAGAAAGTACACTTCTTGTTATGAAAGCGAGTAGCGTGGGATGCGTTTAGTCGTCTTTACCGACCTTACGTTCGATGGCTTTTAAGCGTTTGCTTATTTCATCGATGTTCATCACCAGCGCTGCTGTTTTACGCCAGGTTTTGTTGGGTTGCAGTGGAATACCTGACGAATACACGCCTGGCTCTGTGATGGGGCGCATTACCATACCCATGCCCGTTACGGTCACTTTGTCACAGATTTCCATATGGCCGTTAATGACGCTGGCGCCGCCAATCATACAGTAACGTCCAATCTTCAGACTACCCGCCATGATCACACCACCCGCAACTGCGGTGTTATCACCAATCACGACGTTGTGCGCAATCTGACACTGGTTATCTATGATAACACCATTGCCGATCAGAGTGTTATCCAGCGCGCCGCGATCGATGGTGGTACAGGCACCAATTTCTACCCGATTACCAATCACTACGGTACCCAGTTGTGGGATTTTCACCCAATTGCCGCGATCGTTAGCATAGCCGAAACCATCAGCACCAATAACGGTGCCCGACTGAATCAGACAATCCTGACCAATCTGGATTTCGTGATAAATCGTGACGTTAGCCCACAAACGTGAGCCGCGACCGATACGCGTCTGCTTACCAACAAAACATCCTGCGCCAATAACGACGTCGTCACCCAGCTCTACGCCGGACTCGATCACCGCATTTGCGCCTACCGAAACATTCTTACCCAGCTTAGCCGTTGCATCGATCACCGCGCTGGGCGCGATATTCTGCGCGGGCTGCGGCGTGGTGTCCAGCAGTTGTGCCATGCGGGCATAAGTTAAGTAAGGATTTTTCACCACCAGGGCGGCCGTTTTACACCACTCCAGATCCGCTTCCGTCAGCACCACGGCTGAAGCCTGGATAGTAGCGAGCTGCTCGCGGTAGCGGCTGTTTGCAAGAAAAGTGATTTGGCCAGTTGTGGCGGATTGCATAGAAGCAATGCCGGAGATGACGATATCGCCATCTCCGTGCAATTCTGCATCCAACTGCTGGGCTAAATCAGCCAGTCGAATTGATGACATCAATTATTTAACCTGTTTTACAACGTCAGCAGTGATGTCTTTAGCATCAGAAGAAGAGTACAGCACGGCCTGAGAGTCCAGAACCAGATCGTAACCTTCGCTTTTCGCTACAGACTGAACAGCGGTCTGGATTTTAGCCAGCAGCTTGTTACGCTCCTGCATCTGACGAGTTTGGTTGTCTTTGTCAAAAGCCTGTGCTTTTTGTTCAAAGGCAGCACGCTCAGTAGAGATTTGCTTCTCTTTCTTGGTGCGGTCGCTCGCTTTCATGGTCGATGCATTACGCTGCAGATCCTGAATTTCTTGCTGGATCTTCTGCTGCTGAGACTGGAGGTCAGAGGCGCGGCTCTGGAATTCACCTTCAAGCTGTTTAGCAACAGCAGCACGCTGCGGAGACTGCTGGAAAACCTGGCTCAGGTTCACGACGGCAACTTTATCAGCCGCTTGGGCACCCGCAGAAGCAGCTAACGCAACACCCAGAGCAGCAGCACAGAACAACTTTTTCACTATAAACTCCTTACCTCAACGTGTGTGTTTGCAGCGTGCCGCATTATCAGGCAGCACGCGTGCAAGACGGTATTTTCACTTCCCTGCTCAGAGCCTTACCAGGTTTTACCAATGTTAAACTGGAATTGCTCTGACTTGTCTCCCTCGACTTTCTTCATCGGCTGGGCGTATGAGAATACCAGCGGTCCTAACGGTGACATCCACTGCAGTGCCACACCGGCAGAGACGCGAATGTTATTAGGATCGCTGTAATCTGGCACACCCGCCGCGCGTGTTTCCGCGGTGTTCTGCCATTTGGTATCCCAAACGGTACCGGCATCCATAAACACAGAGGTACGCACGGAATTCGCATACTTCTCGCTCAGGAAAGGCGTTGGCGTGATCAGCTCAAGGCTGGCAATCGCCATGGCGTTACCACCAACCGCATCATCCGACTTACAGATGCCGTTTGGATCTGAGAGATTACAGGTTGACGAGCCATCGTTCAGATACGCAGCTTTAGGACCAATGGTATTGGACTGGAAGCCACGAACTGTGCTCGAACCACCGCCGTAGAAGTTCTCATAGAACGGCATCTCTTTACCATTAAGTCCGTCACCATATCCAACACGGCCACGGCCTAATACTACCCACGTACCATCGCGGTTCAGCGGCACATATTGCTGGCTATCCAATGTCGCTTTGTAGAACGCGTTATCAGAGCCAGGAATAGTCACTTTACCGTTCAGGTTGGTACGATTACCGCGTGTTGGGAAGAAGCCACGGTCTAAGGTGTTGTAGGTCCAACCGTAGTTGAAGGTGAAATCATCTGCAGAGAAATCACCCTCATCATTCAAGCCCTGATGGCGACCAACCGAATCCAGATAACGCCACATCGCTACCTGCGGACGCATGTTGGAGAGGTCGTTATGCACATAACCTAAACCAACGCGCAGCGTGTTGTTTTCGTTGACCGGGAAGCCCAGCGTCCCGTCGAGACCATAACTTTTGTTGGTATAGTCAGACAGATCCGCGTTATCGGCTTTAAAGTCGTTATAGAACAAGCGACCGCCAAGGCTCACACCGTCGACCGTGAAGTACGGATCGGTCAGAGAGAACTCAGCGTAGGTCTGGTAATCGTTTTTGGTACCGCTGATGCCAACGGTGTTACCGGTGCCGAGCCAATTTTCCTGGGTCACACCCACCTGGAAGCTCACGCCACTTTCAGTACCGTAACCAACACCAAAGTTGAAGGTACCGGTGTTACGCTCTTTCACCTTGTAGACCACATCAACCTGGTCTGGTGCACCTGGAACGCGTTGCGTATCCACATCCACGGTTTCGAAGTAACCGGTACGATTCAGACGCTCTTTACCCTGATCGACGAGGTCGCTGCCCAACCAGGCACCTTCCATCTGACGCATTTCACGGCGCAGCACTGAATCTTTTGAGGTGTCGTTACCTTCAAAGCGCACTTTACGCACGTAGTAACGGTTGCCCGCATCCACGTTGATATGCAGCTTGACGGTTTTGTCGGCATCGTTGATTTCTGGTTGGGTCATTACGCGCGGATAGGCGTAACCGTAACGGCCCAGCAATTTCTTGATGTCATCTTCCATTTGGGTGACTTTGGTGCCGTTATACAGCTCACCCGCTGGAATTCTGGTCATCTTTTCGATTTCAGCAGAATGGCCCGCCATGCTGCCGTTCACGATCACGCCGGCAATCTTGTACTGATCGCCTTCGTTGATGTTCACGGTGATGTAGATGCCTTTCTTATCTGGCGTCAGGCTCACCTGCGTGGAATCGATGTTGAAACGCGCATAACCGCGATCCAGATAGAAGCTGCGCAGGGTTTCGAGATCGCCCGCTAACTTCTGCTTCTGGTATTTGCGATCGCCCACTACGTTCCACCATGGCACTTCATCACGCAGTGAGAAGCGCGAGATCAGTTCGTCTGAGCTGAACGCTTTATTGCCGACGATGTTGATCTGCTGGATCTGTGCTGAAACGCCTTCCTGGAAGACGAATTTCAGATCCACACGGTTGCGCGGCAGCGGCGTAGCAATGGCTTTGACGCTGGCGGTGTATTTACCGACGCTGTAGTAGAAGTCTTCCAGGCCCTTCTCGATTGAAGAGAGCGTGGTGCGGTCCAGCGCTTCGCCAACGCGCACGCCAGACGCTTCGAGGTTCTGTTTCAGCTGATCTTCTTTCACCGCTTTGTTGCCGGAGAAAGTGATGTTGGCAATGGTCGGACGCTCTTTCACCTGAACAATCAGGGTTGTACCGTCACGCAGAACCTGCACATCTTCAAAGTTACCGGTAGCGAACAGTGAGCGAATGGTGTTTCTGACGTCATCGTCATTCACCGTATCACCGACACGTACCGGCATGCTGAGCAGAGCCGCGCCGACGGCGACTCGCTGGAGACCTTCGAAATGAATGTCCTTCACTACGAAATCGTCTGCACCGTAAACGGTGGCGCTGCTAAACAGCAGCGACGCTATGAGCAACTTTTTCATCGCCATCGTTGTTATGCGTTTTCCTAACACATCCCGCGTCTGTATGCGTTCCAGCTATTACAGACGAGAGAAATCATTGAAAAGTGCAAGCCCCATTAACAGCACTAGCAAGATTGAGCCAATGCGATAACTAAAGTCCTGAACTCGCTCGGACACCGGTCCACCTTTGATCTTTTCGATCGCCAGAAAGAGCAGATGACCACCATCTAAAACCGGCAGAGGGAACAGGTTAATGATGCCCAGGTTGACGCTGATAAGCGCCAGGAACATCAGGTAATAAATCACCCCGTACTCTGCTGATAACCCGGCACCCTGCGCGATCGAAATCGGCCCGCTCAGGTTATTCAGCTTCACATCCCCGATTATCAACTTGCCCAGCATGGAGACCGTTAGCTTCATCAGCTGCCAGGTTTTTACACTGGCTTCGCCGATCGCCGCAAAAGGCCCATACTGCCTTACCGTTTTGTACTCATCAGGCAGCGGAATCACACGCGGTATTACACCCGCGAAGCCTTCCGCTTCCTTGCCCGGTTTCGCTTCCGGCGTTAACGTCAACGCCACAGGTTCGCCGTTGCGCTCGATATCTAGCGCCATGTTTTTGCCCGGATTATCCCGCACCTGTGCCGCAAAAGCCTGCCACTGTGACAATGGCTGACCATCGACTTTAACGATCCTATCGCCCGCTTGCAAACCAGCATTGCTTGCCGGTGAGTTTGCCTGAACTTCGGCTAAGGTCGTTTCAATCTGCGGCCCACGTGGACGAATACCTAAAGCGACCACCGGATCCTGTTTATCAGGCTCAAATTGCCAATCGCGCAAATTTAATTGCTTTTGCTGCGTGGCTTCTTCGCCAAATTGCGACACGGTTAGCGTGGCATCGCTGTCGCCGATTTTACCGATCAGCGCCATACGCACAGCATCCCAATCAGGCGTTTCGATACCATCTACCGCTTTAAGTTCCATGCCGGAGGTAATTTGCGCTTCAGCAGCGACGGAACCGTTCAGAATTTCACCAACCACGGGACGCACACCCGGCACGCCGTGAATAAACACGACCCAGTAAGCGAAGATAGCGAAGATGAAGTTGGCGATAGGGCCGGCTGCGATGATCGAAGCTCGCTGAAGCACGGTTTTATTGTTGAAGGCTTGATGACGCAGTTCGGCGGGAACGCTCTCAACGCGTTCGTCGAGCATTTTGACGTAGCCGCCGAGAGGAATCAGCGCGATAACATATTCGGTGCCCTGACGATCGCTGCGACGCCACAGCGCTTTACCAAAGCCAATTGAGAAACGTTCGACTTTGACACCGCAGCGGCGCGCCACCCAGAAATGGCCAAACTCGTGCACGGTAATCAGCACGCCAAGCGCCACGATAAAGGCGGCAAAACTCCAGAGTATACTCAACATCGTCGGCTATCCTCAGAGGGTGCGGAACACCAACAGCAGCAGGCAGGCAAACACCGGCACCGCAGCAGTCAGGCTATCAATACGATCGAGAATACCACCGTGCCCCGGAATCAAGTTACCGCTGTCTTTAATGCCCGCTTCACGCTTGAACATACTTTCTGTCAGGTCGCCCAATACCGATGCCAGCGTGGCAATCACCGCGCAGATAATCAGCGTGCCCGGCGCAACCGAAAGCGGTGCCAGCAGGGCAAATAGCCAGGCGATGATGGCAGATGACAACAGGCCACCGAAGAAACCTTCCCAGGTTTTACCCGGAGAGACTTTCGGTGCCAGCTTATGTTTGCCAAACAGACGACCAAACATGTAAGCACCAGAATCTGCGCCCCAGACGAGGAACATCACGAACAACAGCCACCATGCGCCGGCGAAATGATCGGTATCGTAATGATACTGACGCAGCGCCATCATGCCCCAGAAGAAGGGAATCAAGGTGAGCAGGCCAAACAGCAGACGCAGCGCACGCGAATGACGCCACAATGCAGCAGAGGCAGGATAGAACAGCACTAAGATGAGCGCGGCAATCCACCACACCAGCGATGCCCAGAGCGAGCCTTCCATCTGGAATTGGTGCAGATTGCGTTGATAGGGTTCAAGAGTAAAAAGCATCGCGGACAGCAACAGACCGCATAGCACGGCGAGCCAGATACGTTGCTGACGCGTTTTCATGCCGGCAAACTGCCCCCATTCCCAGGCGGCAAGCATGCAGATGATGATAGTGATAATCGCAAAACCGGACAGGGGTAACCAGAACAGTGCAGCGATCACCAGCGGAATCAAAATTAACGCGGTAATCAGACGAGACTTCAGCAAAGGTTACCCCCAAATTGCTTAGGCGCCGCCTGGTGCAGTACCGCCATAGCGTCGCTCCCGCGTAGAGAATGCATTCAGTGCACCTTCAAAAACGTTTTCATCAAAATCAGGCCAAAGAACATCGGTAAACCAAAACTCAGCATAGGCGATTTGCCACAGCAGGAAGTTGCTAATCCGATGCTCTCCCCCGGTCCTTATCACTAAATCCACTGGCGCCAGCTCCTGCATACACAAATACGGAGCCAGGCTTTCTTCGGTAATCTGGTCAGGACGCAGTAAACCTTCCTGAACCTGTTCGGCCAATTTTCTGGCACCCTGGATAATATCCCAACGGCCGCCATAGTTGGCAGCAATGTTAAGGGTCAGTCCATTATTTTGCTGAGTCAGTTCCTCGGCGCGGCGAATGCGTTCCTGAATACGGTTATTGAAACGACTGATATCACCAATAATGCGCAGACGCACATTGTGCTTGTGCAGGCTTTTGACTTCGCTGTCGAGCGCCCAGACAAACAACTCCATTAACGCTGTCACTTCCTGAATCGGACGGCTCCAGTTTTCACTGCTGAACGCATAAAGCGTGAGCGCTTCCAGTTTATGGCTAACCGCAAAGCTGACAGCCCGGCGTACTGATTTTACCCCGGCTTTGTGGCCTGAAATACGCAGTTTGCCCTGATTTTTTGCCCAGCGACCATTACCATCCATAATGATGGCCACGTGACGTGGCGTGCAGTACGACTCGTCATCGATTGTGTTGTGATTGTTGGACGACATAACGCGTAATAATTCCTTTCATCAGAAATGCTGTGGTTTCTGAATACATTGCGCCTGCAGCAAACTCCGGCAAACACGCCAGATGACATCGAAACAATGTCGGGCTGTGAAACGCGAGCGAGCGACTATACCATTTTCACCCAGAGCGAACAAATAGCGGGAACTATCAACCTGCTAAACGAAAGCGCGGCAACAATTCATTGGCACGCACGCGCGCTAACCGATCGATCTCCATCACCTCGTCAATGCTGCCTGGCTCCTGACAACTCAGGGTCGCCAGCACTTCGCTGTTGATGGCGGCGATATCGGTAAAGCGAATCTGGTGCTGCAGAAAAGCTGCCACCGCTACTTCATTCGCTGCGTTCAGCGAGGTCGTAGCGGCCTGACCTGTGGCACAGGCATCAATCGCAAGCTTCAGGCAGGGATAGCGCTCGTAGTCCGGCTCGGCAAACGTCAACGACTTCATGCGAGTGAAGTCGAGCGGCGTTACGCCCGCAGAGATACGTGCTGGCCATGCCATGCTGTGCGCGATAGGCGTCCGCATGTCCGGAGAGCCGAGTTGCGCCAGCACGCTGCCGTCGCAATAACGCACCATCGAATGGATAACCGACTGCGGATGCAGGATCACCTCCATCTGCGCGTCAGTCGCATTAAACAGCCAGCGGGCTTCAATGTATTCAAGACCTTTATTCATCATGGTGGCCGAATCAACGGAGATTTTACGCCCCATTGACCAGTTCGGATGCGCACATGCCTGGTCCGGCGACATACCGGCTAAATCCGCTAATGGCGTGTCACGAAAAGGACCACCCGATCCCGTAAGGAGAATCGACTCGATGCCGTTCCCCCGCAGATCAGCGTACCCCAACTGATGCTGTATGGAAGCGGGTAAACTCTGAAAAATGGCGTTGTGCTCACTATCGACGGGTAGCAATTGCACCTGATGTTGGCGTACCGCCTCCATAAACAGACGGCCGCATGTGACAAGCGATTCTTTGTTGGCCAGCAGCACGGTTTTGCCGGCACGAATTGCAGCCATGGTAGGCTGTAAACCTGAGGCGCCAACAATCGCCGCCATCACCTGATCCACATCATCCAGCGCGGCCAATTCGCAGGCAGCCTGAACGCCGGAGAGCACTTCGGTATTAACGTTGAGTGCTTTCAGTCGCTCACGCAGCGCTTGGGCAGATTTCTCGTCGGACATCGCAGCATAGCGCGGCTGGAATTGCAGGCATTGCTCAGCCATCAACGCCACATTCTGGCCGGCCACCAGCGCGGTCACCTGATAAAGTTCAGGATTTGCGGCAATCACCGCCAGCGTACTGGTACCAATGGAGCCGGTCGAACCCAGCAGAGTTAATCGCTTCATCATGCTATCCCTGTGAAGTCGTGGAGGGTGTCCGCAACAGCGCCGGACACAATGTAAAACGCCGCCAGAGTCGAACACGTCTCGTCTCTGAACGGCGTTTTGAAAAGCAGTTGATGGAATTAGAAGTCCATCAGTTCCTTTTCTTTATCGGCCAATGCCGCATCAACACTCTTGATGTGCGCATCGGTCATTTTCTGGATCTCATCCTGCGTACGACGTTCGTCGTCTTCGCTGATCTCTTTGTCTTTCAGCAGCGCTTTGATCTTGTCGTTCGCGTCACGGCGGACGTTACGTACAGAGACACGGCCCTGCTCAGCTTCGCCACGTACGATCTTGATCAGATCTTTACGACGCTCTTCGGTCAGCGCTGGCAGCGGTACACGAATATCGCTACCGGCTGAGCTTGGGTTCAGACCCAAATCAGACGTCATAATCGCTTTCTCAACAGCAGCGCTCAGCGAGCGATCAAATACGTTGATTTTCAACGTACGTGAATCCTCTACTGTCACGCTAGCCAGCTGACGCAGCGGCGTAGGTGTACCGTAATAAGGAACCACAATGCCGTCGAGCAGTGAAGGCGAAGCACGGCCGGTGCGGATTTTGCTGATGTTGTTTTTAAATGCATCCACACATTTTTCCATGCGCGTGTCTGCATCTTTTTTAATGTCGTTAATCACGTTGAAACCCTTGAATTCGGTTGACCTGGCCATTTCCGGGCTAACCGGAAGCGGTATCGATAAACATCGATCATCCTAATTGCTGCGCGATGCCAGAGCATCGCGGCAAAAGAATATACCTTATTTTAACGTGCGTCGGGTATTAATGCGTAATCAGGGTGCCTTCTTTTTCACCCATCACGACGCGACGCAATGCGCCAGGCTTGTTCATGTTGAAGACGCGGATAGGCAGTTTGTGGTCACGCGCCAGCGTAAAGGCGGCGAGATCCATCACTTTGAGCTCTTTATCCAACACTTCTGCATAGCTCAGTTGGTCATACAGCGTGGCATCCGGGTTTTTCACCGGATCTTCAGAGTAGACGCCGTCTACTTTGGTGGCTTTCAGTACCACGTCGGCTTCGATTTCGATGCCGCGCAGGCAAGCTGCAGAGTCAGTGGTAAAGAACGGGTTGCCGGTACCGGCCGCGAAGATCACGACGCGGTTATTGCGCAGCAGGCTGATCGCTTCTGCCCAGCTGTAGTTATCACACACGCCGTTCAGCGGAATCGCTGACATCAAGCGCGCATTGACATACGCACGGTGCAGCGCATCACGCATTGCCAGGCCATTCATTACTGTTGCCAGCATGCCCATATGGTCGCCGACCACACGGTTCATGCCCGCCTGGGCCAGACCTGCGCCGCGGAACAGGTTACCGCCACCAATAACCACACCCACCTGAATGCCCAATTCAACCAGCTCTTTAACCTCTTGCGCCATGCGGTCAAGCACGCTCGCGTCGATGCCAAAACCTTCGGCACCTTGCAGTGCTTCGCCACTCAGTTTTAGCAGGATACGTTGATATACAGGTTTTGCGTTGGTCGCCATGGTCAGTTCTTCCTGGAAGATATGATGAAAAGGAGAAGTAAAATCTGGTCGATCATCCGCAAAGCCCGCGAGAAAAGCTATTGGGATGAGACTGAAAGTGCTGCACTAAATCGCAGACAAAAAAGAACCGCCTTGTGGCGGTTCTTTCGGACCATTAAGACTGTTTGGACATTGCAGCAACTTCTGCTGCGAAGTCAGCTTCAACTTTCTCAATGCCTTCACCCACTTCGAAGCGGATGAAGTTGATGACGTCAGCGTTTTTCTCTTTCAACGCCTGGCCAACGGTTTTGCTTGGGTCGATAACGAAAGCCTGACCGGTCAGAGAAACTTCGCCGGTGAATTTCTTCATGCGGCCTTCAACCATTTTCTCTGCGATTTCTTTTGGCTTGCCAGACTGCATGGCGATGTCCAGCTGAACCTGGTACTCTTTCTCAACCACGTCTGCAGACACGTCTTCTGGCTTAACGAACTCTGGCTTGCTTGCAGCGATGTGCATAGCAACTTGCTTGCTCAGTTCTTCGTCAGCACCGGTGGTCGAAACAACCACACCGATACGTGCGCCGTGCTGATAGCTGTTCAGCTCAGCGCCTTCCAGGATAGCAACACGACGGATGTTGATGTTCTCACCGATTTTCGCAACCAGCGCTACGCGTTCTTCTTCGAACTGCGCTTTCAGAACTTCCACATCGGTAACTTTGCCAGCGACAGCTGCATCCAGAACCTTTTCAACAAACGCCAGGAAACCGCCATCTTTAGCAACGAAGTCGGTCTGGCAGTTTACTTCCAGGATCGCTGCGAAGCCGTCAGCGATTTTGGTTTTGATCACGCCATCAGCAGCAACGTTGCCTGCTTTCTTAGCGGCTTTGATTGCGCCAGATTTGCGCATGTTCTCAATCGCCAGCTCGATGTCGCCGTTCGCTTCGGTCAGCGCTTTTTTGCAGTCCATCATGCCTGCGCCAGTACGCTCACGCAGTTCTTTTACCAATGCAGCGGTAATATCAGCCATTCCAGAATCCTCGATTCGTCTCTGTGTGCTCACACACTGTCAGAAACTTGTTGCGGAAAATTTACTCTGCCCCGCTCGCTCTGCAGTGAGCGTGACAGACTTAGATAAAATAAAGGGGCCTGAACGGCCCCCTTAACAGATAACATCTGATGTCTAAGGGCTCTTAGAAAGAGCGAACCTTATTAAGCTTCAGCAGCTTCTTCAGCCTGCTCAGCCAGATCCTGTGAACGGCCTTCGCGCACGGTAGTGGCAACGGCAGTCAGGTACAGGCTTACAGCACGGATCGCATCGTCGTTACCTGGGATAACGAAGTCAACGCCGTCTGGATCAGAGTTGGTATCAACGATAGCAAATACTGGGATACCCAGGTTGTTTGCTTCTTTGATAGCGATGTGCTCGTGATCAGCGTCAACAACGAACAGTGCATCCGGCAGACCGCCCATATCTTTGATACCGCCCAGGCTGTTTTCCAGCTTGGCCAGTTCGCGAGTGCGCATCAGCGCTTCTTTCTTGGTCAGTTTGTCGAAAGTACCGTCCTGAGACTGAGACTCAAGATCTTTCAGGCGTTTGATTGACTGACGAACGGTTTTCCAGTTAGTCAGCATGCCACCCAACCAGCGGTGGTTTACGAAGAACTGGTCGCAGCTCAGAGCTGACTCTTTTACCGCTTCGGCAGCAGCGCGCTTAGTACCAACGATCAGAATCTTACCTTTACGGGAAGAGATCTTTTTCAACTCAGCCAGAGCGTCGTTGAACATTGGCACAGTCTGCTCGAGGTTGATGATGTGAACCTTGTTACGTGCGCCGAAGATGAATGGCTTCATTTTCGGGTTCCAGTAACGGGTCTGGTGACCAAAGTGAACACCAGCCTTGAGCATGTCGCGCATTGAAACAGTTGCCATGATTACCTCTAAAGTTTGATTTGGGGTTGGGCCTCCATGTATCCCATACGACCGACCTCTTTCAAGGCACCCCGGCGTATGTGTCGATACATGTGTGTTTTAGTACACATAATGAGTTTTATGCGTTTCCTGCCAGCCAAACGTCGGTGACAGAGAATCGTCGGCGCGCTTTATACCACAATGCGCAGGAATACGCCAATAGTAGTTGAGCGCCGCAGGCGCAGACAATCGCCATTTGGCAGCCCTTTTGCTGGCTGCTAACATGACTGCCACAGAACTCATTATTGTCGAAAATTCCGACGATTGCGGATTAATTTAATGGCTATTTCAATTAAAACCCCTGAAGAAATCGAAAAAATGCGCGTTGCGGGCCGTCTTGCGGCTGAAGTGCTGGAGATGATTGCACCGCACGTGGTGCCTGGCGTCACCACCGGTGAACTGGATCGTCTCTGCCACGAACACATCACGCAGAAGCAGCAGGCGATTTCCGCCTGCCTCGGCTATCACGGCTTTCCGAAGTCGGTGTGTATTTCGGTGAATGAAGTGGTATGTCACGGTATTCCGAGCGACGATCGTGTGCTGAAAGATGGCGACGTGGTTAACGTCGATGTCACGGTGATCAAGGATGAGTATCACGGCGATACCTCAAAAATGTTCATCGTCGGTAAAGCGACCATTCAGGGCGAGCGCCTGTGTCGCGTTACCCAGGAAAGTCTCTATATCGCGCTGCGCCTGGTGAAGCCGGGGATTCGTCTGCGTGAGCTGGGCCGTGCGATTCAGCAGTATGTCGAAGCCCAGGATTTTTCAGTGGTGCGCGAGTATTGCGGTCATGGCATCGGCAAAGGCTTCCACGAAGAGCCGCAGGTCCTGCATTACGACGCGGATGACAGCGGCGTAGTGTTGCAAGCTGGCATGACCTTCACCATCGAACCGATGGTGAATGCCGGTGATTACCGCATCCGCACCATGAAGGACGGCTGGACCGTGAAAACCAAAGATCGCAGCTTGTCCGCACAGTATGAGCATACTATTGTGGTGACAGAAAACGGCTGTGAGATTCTGACGCTGCGTGAAGACGACACCATTCCAGCGGTGCTCGAAAACGTCGCGTAATCATCTCGCTGACAGTACCAGGCCGGCTTATAGCTGGCCTTTTTTATGTGCGTAATGAAGAGGCATGTTGATGAGTGGTAGCGTGACCGAAGCAGTACACAAAGGCCTGACCGATTCCCCCGCCAGCTGGCCCGATGACGCCCTGACGCGCGACAAGCTCAAACAATATCTTGAGCAATTCCAGCAGCATCTTGGCATCGCATTTGATGCGGGCACCGATATCGAATCGCTGATCGATGCGCGCACGCTGTTTATCGACCGCTTATTGCGTCGCCTGTGGCGCTTCTTTGGTTTCGACCAGATGAAGGAGATCGCGCTGGTTGCCGTTGGCGGCTATGGTCGCGGGGAACTGCATCCGCTTTCCGATATTGATGTACTGATCCTCAGCCGCCAGCCGCTGGATGACGCAGCCGCGCAGCGCACCAGCGAGCTGCTAACGCTGATGTGGGATTTGAAGCTGGAAGTCGGTCATAGCGTACGTACGCTGGAAGAGTGCCTGCTGGAAGGCTTATCCGATCTCACGGTCGCCACCAATCTTATCGAATCGCGCATGCTCACCGGCGATGTAGCGCTGTTTCTCGAACTGCAAAAGAACATCTTCAGCGATGGCTTCTGGCCGTCGTCGCGCTTCTTCGCCGCCAAAATTGAAGAGCAGCAGGAGCGCCACCAGCGCTATCACGGCACCAGCTACAACCTCGAGCCGGATATTAAAAGCAGCCCCGGCGGCCTGCGCGACATTCACACGCTGCAATGGGTGGCGCGCCGTCACTTTGGCGCCACCACCATGGATGAAATGGTCGGTTTCGGCTTTATCACCGAAGCGGAACGCAATGAAATCAATGAGTGTCAGGAATTTTTGTGGCGCATTCGTTTTGCGCTGCACTTAACGCTGACGCGTTATGACAACCGCCTGCTGTTCGATCGCCAGCTGACCGTCGCTCAGCGCCTCAACTATCTGGGCGAAGTCAACGAGCCGGTTGAGCGCATGATGAAGGACTTCTACCGCGTTACGCGCCGCATCGGCGAACTCAATCAGATGCTGCTGCAGCTGTTCGATGAAGCGATTCTGGCGCTGTCGACCACCGAAAAGCCGCGCAATATTGATGATGACTTCCAGATTCGCGGTGACCTCATTGACCTGCGCGATCTCACGCTGTTTGAACGTGAGCCGCAAGCCATCCTGCGTATGTTCTACGTGATGGTGCGCAACGAAAACATCAAAGGCATTTACTCCACCACGCTGCGGCAGCTGCGCTATGCGCGCCGCCATCTGAAACAGCCGCTGTGCCAGATTCCTGAAGCGCGTGAAACCTTTATGGCGATTCTGCGTCATCCGGGCGCGGTAAAGCGCGCGCTGGTGCCGATGCATCGTCACAGCGTGTTGTGGGCGTATACGCCGCTGTGGGGCAACATCGTCGGCCAGATGCAGTTCGATCTGTTCCACGCTTACACGGTGGATGAGCACACCATTCGCGTGCTGCAAAAGCTGGAGAGTTTTGCCGACGAAGCCACACGCCCGATGCATCCGCTGTGCGTTGAACTCTGGCCGCGCCTGCCGCAACCGGAACTGTTGCTGATGGCCGCGCTGCTGCACGATATCGCCAAAGGCCGCAACGGCGATCACTCGATTCTCGGCGCGCAGGATGCGCTCGACTTCGCCGAATTACAT
>NZ_DAMBSA010000040.1:3708-18219 GCF_032054795.1 Pantoea sp. CTOTU49201 | reverse complement strand
CTGGAGGAGGATATTCCTTATTATTTTGGCGTGATTACGCCGCAGGGGCGCCAGATTTCCTCTGCTGCGCAGGCGCTGGTTGAGGCGTTAGCCAGCGCTGCCACCGATTTGCTGCCGGGTTTTGAGCGTCTGCCCGCCAGTGAACATCCGCGTATTATGCGGTTGATTAATCAGGAATAAAGTGTTGTGCGGTGATTAGCAAGGTCGCCATGAATGGCGACCCTACGTATGACCTGCAAATCCGCTTATAACATTTCCGGCATAAGATATAAGAAATCCATTGGTCAAAAGCTGAGCGAGATTATTGACTCTGTTTTAGGGCAAGAGGATTATGCGAAGCCTTAGCTCTTACTATGTGTTTTGGTGATTATTACCCATTAACTATGCGTTATCAGGATAATGGAAATGCATAGTCACTAACGCGCTTTAGTGGTTTCGCCCGCATTCAGGCTGCCGCTTATTTCTGGGAAAACGTGTATGACTTATGCCGCCGATGGCCTTGCCGCGCTGGAAGCTCAGCTTCAGCAGGATCTGGAATATCTTGAACTGCCTGCAAAATCCTGGGTGCCCGAGCGCACGCAGGATGGCGCGCCGGTGCGTGACGTGGTGGTAATCGGCGCGGGCATGTGCGGGCTGGCGGCGGTGGCGAAATTGCAGTTCAGCGGCATCAGCAATGTGGTGGCGTATGACGCCGCACCCGCCGGGCTGGAAGGTCCGTGGGTGACCTTTGCACGCATGGAAACGCTGCGTTCACCGAAATCTCTACAAGGCCCGGCGCTCGGCATGGCGCAACTGACGTTCCGCGCGTGGTTCACCGCGCAGTGGGGCAAAGAAGCCTGGCAGGAACTGGATAAAATTCCTAAAGCGCAGTGGATGGATTACCTGATTTGGTATCGCAAGGTGCTGAATCTGCCGGTGCGCAACAATGTGCGCGTCAACAACATTGCCTTTGCCGATGATCTGATTGCTCTCGATCTCAGCGGTGCCGAAACCGGCCGCATTTACACCCGCCGTTTGGTGCTGGCCACCGGACGTTCTGGCCTGGGCGGTTTCGCCGTGCCGGATTTCCTGCAAGGTGTTAGCCGCCAGTTCTGGGCGCACTCCGCCGACGACATTGATTTCTCCGCCCTAAAAGGCAAACGCATTGCCGTGATTGGCGCGGGCGCATCCTCAATGGATAACGCCGCCACCGCGCTGGAAAACGGTGCGGGCGCGGTGGATCTGCTGATTCGTCGTAAGCAGATGCCGCGCATCAACAAAATGACCGGCATCGGTAGCCAGGGCGTGGTGCACGGCATGCATCAGTTGCCGGACGCGTGGAAGTGGAAGTTTGTCGATTACACCGCCACCACGCAAACGCCGCCGCCGCGCTCCTCAACGCTGCGCGTGTCGCGCCATGCCAATGCGCGCTTCTTGCTTGATTGCGGCATCAAAGCGGTGAAAGAACAAGCCGATGGCCTGCTGATCGAAACCACAAAAGGCCCGTTCTGCTATGACTTCCTGATTGCTGCGACCGGCTTTAGCAACGATTTTCACGGCCGCCCGGAGTTTGCCGCCATCGCGCCGCATATCCGCAGCTGGCGCGACGGACGCTATCAGCCAGAAATGGGCGCACCGCGTCCCGGTTTGCTGGAAGCGCCGGATCTCGGCCCCGCTTTTGAATTCCGCGAACTGACGGCAGGCGCATGCCCGTTGTTGGCGCACATTCACTGCTTCAACGATGCGGCGATGCTGACGCACGGCAAAGTCTCCGGCGATATTCCGGCGGTAAGCGCAGGTGCCGATCGTCTGGTGCGCGGCATCACCGCTTCGCTGTTTGCCGAAGACGTCGAGCAGCATTACGCCAACTTACAGGCTTTTGATACCCCTGAATTGCAGGGCGATGAATGGGTGGATTCCACGCCCTTACTCAACCAGGAGAACGCGCAGTGAGTGACGCAATTGATCGCGCAGTCGGCTTAAACGCTGAAGATGCGCTGTACGGCACGCGCCGCCTGCGCCCGGAATTTGTTGACGGCGCGGAACAGTGCCGCACCTCGGTGCTGGCACCAAACGACGATCAGGGCTTAGCGCCGGATGTGCGTTTTGCGCTGGCGCAGCGTATGGCACAGCTGAACCACGATGCCGAGCTGCAACAGGATTATCAGGGGCAGCTGGCGGCGTTGCAGCCCTCAGATGATTTGCTGGCGCTGGCGGCAGGCGCAAGCGATCTGCCAGAACCGTTGGCGTCCATTGCGCGCCACGCCGATCTCGTTACGCAGCAGCCAATGAACGCCACCGAGCAGCACATTCGCTTGCTGGAGCAGGCTGGCTTGAGCAATCCGCAGATTGTGGCGCTCTCCGAACTGATCGCTTTTGTTAACTTCCAGACGCGCGTAGCGGCCGGATTACGTTTGTTGAGGTCTGCATGATTCCGTCGGTTAATCTCAAGCCACTGCATTGGCACCCGTATATCGCGCCGGTTGAGGTGGCAGATGCCACGCCCGCGCAGCTCGATGCGATGAAAGTGACACCATCCAATAAGAAAATCTCCGAATATGTGCGCACGTTAGCCCATGATCCCGACAGCTACGTGGCGCGTACCGTGCTGTTCAACGCCATTATGTATGTCGATGGCGGGCTGGATCGTGCGGATCGTGAACTCGGTGCGCTGGGCGCGTCGATCGTCAACGGCTGCAAGTATTGCGCGGTGGTGCATGCGCGTCGCCATGCGCAGCTGGCGGAGAGTGATGCGGTGGTGAGCGCCATCTACTTTGATCGTGCGGATGTGCTCGGCGAGCGTGATGCGGCGATCTACCGTTTTGCCCGTCGCCTGTCGGTGACGCCGTCCGAAGCCAGCGCCGAGGATATGGCGGCACTGCGCGCGGTCGGCATGAACGATCAGGAGATTATCGATCTGATCCACGCCATCGCCATTTTTGGCTGGGCCAACCGTCTGATGCATGTGCTTGGCCATGCTGACCTGAACAAATAAGGGCTGCTGCATGTTAGAACTCAACGATATTAAGCTCTCTTACGGCAGCACGCCGATCCTGAAAGGTGTCGATCTGTCGGTGAAACGCGGCGATGTGGTGTCGATCATCGGGCCAAGCGGCACCGGTAAAACCACGCTGTTGCGCTGCATTAACTATCTGGCGAAACCGGCGTCGGGCACCATTCAGCTCGATCAGATCCGCATGGATTATCAGTCACCGGATAAAGCAGCGATCCAGGCGATCCGCCTGCGCACTGCGATGGTATTCCAGCAGTTCAACGTGTTCAAAAACATGACGGTGCTGGAAAACGTGATGGATCCGCTGATCGTCATTCAACGCAAAAGCAAGCAGCAAGCGCGCGATATCGCCGTGCAGGAGCTGGAGCGCGTGGGATTGGGCGCCAAGCTCGATCACTATCCATCTCAGCTTTCCGGCGGCCAGCTGCAGCGAACCGGCATCGCCCGCGCGCTGGCGGTGCGTCCAGATGTGATGCTGTTTGATGAACCGACCTCATCGCTCGATCCAGAGCTGGTGGGCGAGGTGCTGAAAGTGATTAAGGATGTGGCGTCCTCCGGCATTACTTCGCTGCTGGTGACGCACGAAATGCAGTTCGCTAAAAGTATTTCGAACCGCATCGTCTTTATGGATCAGGGCGTGGTGGCCGCGCAGGGCAACCCGACTGAGATGTTCGATAATCCAACCCTGCCGCGACTTGCTCAGTTCCTCAATTCAGAACGTGTATTCTAATAATTAAAGGAATCAACGACATGCCTGCAATCAAAACCACCTTACGTCGCCTGGCCGCGCCTGGCATCATCGCGCTGGCACTCATCAGCGGTAACAGCTTCGCCGACGCGGTGCGCACTATCAAAATCGCCACTGCGGCGGAGTCTAAACCGCTGTCGTGGGGCGCGATTGGTCACGAGCCGCAGGGCTACGAGCCGGACGTGCTGAAAGCCATCAACGCCAAACTGCCGCAGTACAAATTCGTGATGGAAGGTGCGGCGGATATCGCCCAGGAAACCGGCCTTGCGACTGGCAAATATGACATGGCGACCGGCGGCTATTACAAAGCGCCAACGCGCAGCAAACAGTTCCTGATCCCGGATGCGCCAATCGGTGCCAGCCTGATGAAGATCTACAGCCGCAGCGATAGCACCATCAACAGCATGAAAGATCTGGTCGGCAAGAATATCGTGCCGGTCACCGCCGGCGGCGGCGTGTACAAATTCGTGACGCAGTGGCAGCAGGAAAACCCGAACGACAAGGTTGAGATCAAAGCCTCGAGCGCTGGCGTGCCTTATCCGGACCGTCTGAAAGAGGTGCAGCTTGGTAAATATGATGCGCTGATCCTGCCTTCGAACCTCGGCGAGCAAACGGTGATCGACAACCAGAAACTGGCGATCAAAGCCAGCGAGCCGGTTGCTATCAACAACACCTACGTGCTGATTCACCGTTCGGCCGAGAACCAGGCGCTGAACGATGACATCAACAAAACGCTGCAACAGCTGAAAGCCGACGGCACGCTGGATAAGCTGGCGCAGAAGTGGTTTGGCGAAGACGTTTCTAAGTATATGAAGTAAGCGATTCACTGTGCTCGATGATGCGTTGGAAAGGTCGGGCCGAAGGCCGCCCCTACGACGCATTCACCGACTCTTTTTTAGCAGGAGTGTTTCACCGTGAATCTGACTTCGATGATTCCCGAGCTTCTCTCGGCGCTGCCGTTGACGCTTGGCATAATGTTTGTCGCGATGATCGTCGGGTTCTTCCTGGCGCTGATCGCCACCGTATTCCGCGTGCGCCGCATTCCGGTCATCAGCCAGTGTGTCGATTTGTACGTCTCGTATGCGCGCAGCGTGCCGGTGGTGCTGCAGCTGTTTGTCGCTTTTTATGGCTTGCCGCTGGTGGCCGAGCAGTTTGGCTTCAGCGATTTTGTCACCGCCAATATCGCGGCGATGATTGGCCTGAGCCTGTATCACGGCGGTTATCTGTCCGAAGTGATGCGCCCGGCGTTTCTCGCCGTGGAGAGCGGCCAGCATGACGCCGCCGACAGTATGGGCTACAGCTTCCGCCAGAAAATGCTGCGCATTGTCGGTCCGCAAGCGGTGCACTATGCGCTGCCAGGCTATGGCAATGCGATTATCTATCTGATTCATAACGTGGCGCTGGTGATGTACATCGGTGCTGCGGATGTGATGGCGACTGCACATCTGATCATGGAACGCGACTACAACCAATATCAGTTCGGCACTTATCTGGTGCTGGCGGTGCTCTATTCGCTGCTGTGCGGCGTGGCCTGGTTGATTATCCGTTTCTTCGAACAACGTCACGCGAAGTACAGCTCGAAAACCGCTGCACGCGTCAAATTCACCAGCGTCTGATAAGGGAGAGAAACCATGTTTGATCTTGAGGTTTTGCTGCCGGACTTCTGGAGCATTCTCGATGCGGTGCCGGTGACGTTGCTGATGGCGGTGACGGTATTTATCTGCTCAACGCTGCTCGGCGGGCTTTTTGCCTTTATTGAACATCGCCGCATTCCAGTGCTGCGCCAGTTGGTGATCGCGTACAAGATTGCCTTCAAAGGCGTGCCGATGGTGGTGGTGATTTTCCTCGCCTATTACGGTTTGCCACCGGCGCTGGACTTCGTCGCCACGCTGTTTGGCGTGAAAGTGAATGCGCACTCGCTGCCGAACTGGGTGATCATCATCGTCGCATTGAGTGCCTGCGTCGCGGCGTTTCAGGCGGAAGTGTGGAAGGGCGCGCTCAACTCATTTGATAGCGGACAATCTGATGCGGCGCTGTCGCTCGGTTACAGCGGCGGCCAGCTGTTCCGCCGCGTGATGTTCCCGCAGATTATCGTGGCGGCGATTCCCGATCTTGCCAACGCCTTTATGGTGATCATGAAAGCGCTGTCGCTGGCGTTTGCCATCGAAGTGGTGGATATCTTTGCTCAGGCGCAGCTGACGGCGGCGCTGAATTTCTACTACCTCGAAGCCTTCCTGGTGGCGGTGGTGTTTTACATGGTGATTGCGTATGTGGTTACCAAGATCGCCGATAAGATTGAGGCGAGGTTGCGGGTGCGGACGTAAACCCTGGTCGCCATGAATGGCGACCCTACGGGGTGAGTGCGGGGTAAGGTTTTTGTAGGGTGCGCATTTATGCGCACCTTTTTTTATGCTCGCTACAAACTTTCATTCTGCAAGTCACTTGCAAAATGAAAGTCACTCTGCAACAGTATCCGCCATCACACTGATGCCGGATAACCCACCTTGAAAAACCAACCGCTCTACAACATGCCTTGTCCCATCGCGCGCAGCCTTGGGCGCATTGGCGATGGCTGGAGCATACTGATCATGCGCGATGCGCTGGCCGGTTTTACCCGCTTCGATGAATTCCAGAAAAGCAGCGGCGTGGCGCCCAACATCTTGTCGCGGCGGCTGAAAGAGCTGGTGGACGATGGCTTGCTGGAGAAGGTGTGTTACAGCACCAGCCCGGCGCGCTTCGAATATCACCTGACGGCCGTCGGTCGCGATTTTCGCGGCGTAATTCTGGCGCTCACCGAGTGGGGCAGCACGCATTTCTCGCCGGAAGGTCGTCAGATGCAGCTGGTGGAAACCGCCACGCAGCGTCCGGTGAAGATGCAGATGGTCGATAGCGAAAACGGTCAGCCGCTGACGCTGGATAAATATCAGATGGTGCCCGGCCCGGCAGCGGAGCCGATGATGCACTATCGCCATGATTATCTGCAGAAAAAACGCGCTGGAGATAGCACCCAGAAATTTGCGCCGCCGGCGCTGCAATCATCACGCTGAGGTGCAACTCAGTACCTGCAGATTAAGGAGTTAAAGATGAAACGAATTGTCATTACCGGCATGGGACTGGTATCGCCGCTGGGTTGCGGCACGGAAGCGGTTTGGCAGGCGCTGCTGGCGGGAAAATCGGGCATCAGCGCCTTACCAGAGGAGATGGTGCAGGACATCGCCTGCAAAGTAGCGGGACAGGTGCCGACGCTGGAGCAGGATACGCTGCACGGTTTCAATCCCGACGGCATTATTGCCGCCAAAGATCGCAAGAAGATGGATCGCTTTATCGAGTTCGCGCTGGTGGCGGCGCATGAAGCGCTGACGCAGGCCAACTGGTTCCCACAGGACAGCGCGCAGCAGCAGCGCACCGCCACGGTGATCGCCACCGGCATCGGCGGTTTTAACGAAATCGCTAATGCGGTTGAAACCACCGCCGAGCGCGGGCCGCGCCGTCTGTCGCCGTTTACCATTCCTTCGTTCCTCGCCAATCTGGCGGCCGGACACGTTTCGATTGCGCACGGTTTTCGTGGGCCGATTGGCGCGCCGGTAACGGCTTGTGCGGCGGGTGCGCAGGCGATTGGCGATGCGGCACGCTTGATTCGCAGCGGCGAAGCGGATATCGCGCTGTGCGGCGGCACCGAAGCGGCGATTCATCGCGTAAGCCTGGCCGGATTTGCCGCAGCGAAGGCGATGTCAGGCGGTTTTAACGATCGTCCCGAGCAGGCTTCACGACCGTTTGATCGTGACCGCGACGGTTTTGTCATGGGTGAGGGCGCAGGATTGCTGGTGATTGAATCGCTGGAACATGCGCAGGCGCGCGGCGCGACACCGCTGGCGGAGCTGGTGGGTTACGGCACCAGCGCGGATGCTTACCATCTCACCGCCGGTCCGGAAAATGGTGAAGGGGCACGCCGGGCGATGGAAACCGCGCTGGCGCAGGCGGGCATTACCGCGAGCGAGGTGCAGCATATTAATGCGCATGCGACTTCAACGCCGGTTGGCGACAAGGGTGAGTTGGCCGCAATTAGCGCGCTGTTCGGTGGCAGTAAGGTGGCGATTACCTCCACCAAATCGGCTACCGGACATTTGCTCGGTGCCGCGGGCGGCGTGGAAGCGATCTTCTCGATTCTGGCGCTGCGCGATCAGGTTGCACCGCCGACGCTCAATCTGCAGCATCCGGATGAAGCGGCTGTTGGGCTGAATCTGGTGGCGCTCAAACCGCAGCCGACGGCGATGACCTATGCGCTCTCCAACGGTTTTGGCTTTGGCGGCGTGAATGCCAGCTTATTGTTTAAAGCCTGGCAATAGGTTTCCTGATGCACGTCAGTTATGCGTAAAACGGTCGTTTGGGCAGGTTTTCGTAGGGTGCGCATTCATGCGCACCTTCATATAATACGGCAACGATAGCGCGCAGGAATCGCCCCTTTGAGCACTGAAATTGCAACCCAGCAGCTGGCGGAAGAGCTCCGTCAGCTGATTAGTCACTTCGTACGCAACGTCCGCGTCAGCACCGCGACCGTGCGCACCTCGCAATATGAAACCTTAGACCTGCTCGATAGCCATGACGCGCTCTCTATCGCCGATCTCGCGCGGCTGCGCGGTGTGAAGCATCAAAGCATGCGGCTGGTGATCAACGAGTTGGAAGCGCAAGGTTTGGTGCTGCGGCAAAAAAGCGCGCAGGACGCGCGGGCGCAGGTGATCGTGTTGAGCGATCGGGCACGCGCTGCGCTGGCCGACGCACGTGAACAGCGCGCAGCGTGGATTGCGGCGCGCATCGATGCAACGCTCGGGCAGCAGGATCGCGACGATCTGCAAAAAGGGTTGGCTGCATTACGCAAACTGCTTTAGCTGCGTAATCACCGCCGCCAGTGTGTTCATGCCCCAATGCTCTGCGTATTTTCCCTGTTCAATTCGCACCATATCAATTACCGCAATGGATACCGGTAATCCGGTGGGCGCGATGCCCATCAGCGATCCGCTGTGAACGCCGGTTATCGTTTTGCGCGTGGTGACCCAATCGCGCTCGGCGATTTGATCCTCGATATGCACCTGCAGATCGGAGAAAGCGGGGCGCAGGATCTGATCGAAGGTGTGCCACAGACTTTCGCGACCGCTGGGCGCGCCCGCTGGCGCTGAGCGGTTAATGAAGTTTTCGGCAACGAGTTGATCGAAAGTCTGGCGATCGCCTTCGGCAATCACCTGCTGATTGAAGCGACGTACAACGGCTTTGTTGGGTTCTGACATGGGGAAGTCTCCGCTGAATATGTACAGTTTAACTGTATATATTTAACGGCAAGTTAGAAGGGAGAGTTTGATAGCTTGTGCGGTGAGCTCAATGTGGAAAGGTCGCCATGAATGGCGACCCTACGACGGCGCATTTATGCGCACCGGGCCAAATTTAACGCTTGCCCAGCGCTTCCCACAATCCCAGCAGATAGGTGGTGCCCAGCGCGCGGTCGTACAAGCCGTAACCCGGACGGCCAGTTTCGCCCCAGATAAAGCGGCCGTGATCCGAGCGGATGTAGCCATCGAAGCCGTTGTCATGCATTGACTGCAGCACTTTATACATATCCAGCGAACCGTATTCCGTTGGGTGCGCGCACTCGTAGAAATCTTTATCCTGAATAATCTTAATGTTACGCACATGGGCAAACGGAATGCGTTTGCGGCGCGAGAATTCAGCAAGAATGGCGTACACATCATTACTCGGATCTTCGGCAATCGATCCGGTACACAGCGTGATGCCGTTGGCTTCAGAGTCGACCACGTTACAGATCCAGTCGAGATCGTCGCGGTTCTTCACCACGCGCGGCAGGCCGAAGATCGAATACGGTGGATCGTCAGGGTGAATTGCCATCTTCACGCCCACTTCCTCACATACCGGGATCACCGCTTTCAGGAAGTAAGCGAGGTTTTCACGCAGTTTCGCGTCATCCACATTTTTGTATTGGGCAAACAGATCCTGCACTTTTGCCAGACGTTCCGGTTCCCAGCCCGGCAGGGCGAAACCGTTGGAATTACCCAGCACTTCCTGCACCACCTCGTCGAGGCTCTTATCGATGCCTTTCTTCTCGAACGCCATGGTGAGCGAGCCGTCCGGCAGCACGTAGTTCATGTCGGTCTTCATCCAATCGAATACCGGCATGAAGTTGTAGCAAATCACCTTCACGCCAACCTCGGCCAGGTTGCGGATGCTCTGCTTATAATTTTCGATGTATTGATCGCGGCTCGGCAGACCGATTTTGATGTCGTCGTGAATATTGACGCTTTCGATCACTTCCACGGTTAGCCCGGCCGCATGCACCTGCTCAACCAGCGCGTTAATTTTCTCTTTCGGCCAGGTTTCGCCCACCGGCACGTCATACAGTGCGCCAACTACGCCGCGCACGCCCGGCACCTGACGAATATATTCCAGCGAAACTTTATCTTCTTTCGGACCAAACCAACGCATTGTCAGTTGCATAATGTCATCCACCGTTATCGTGTCTGTGATAACTGATAAACTACCATTCTAGTAAACATCATGACAGCGCGGTGCGGCGAATAAGCCTTGATCCGCGTCACAGAACACAATTTATCCGCATTAAGCGAGACTCAAAGATGCACGGCTAGCCCGCTGAAATGCTCTTTGTATTTGAATAATTCCAGATCGGATCGCAGCCCCAGTTTACGCAGTGCGGTCTGCTTTTGCCCGCTGATGGTTTTGCGACTGCGCGCGTATTTACCGGCGATCTGCGTGACGCTTAAGCCATCAAGGTAGCAGCGAATCACTTCCAGCTCGCGCGGGCTCAGCTCACGCAGCAGCAATGCAATGTCATCGCCGAGCTCGCGCGGTAGCAGGTAATCATGCATTTCCCGATCGTTTTCCTCGAACTTATCCATCTCTAACAGCATCTCTGCGCTGAGAAAATGTTTGTTACGGCACACCTCGTACAGCGCTTTAATCAACACTTCTTGATCCTGGCTTTTACCGACAAATCCATGCACGCCGGCTTTGAGCAGCAGCTTGACGATCGCCGGTTTCTCAACCGATGAGGAGACTAAAATCTTCAGTTGGGGATATTGCACCCGCAGCTGTTTCACCATTTGCAGACCGTCGAGTTCGTCTTCGCCCAGCAGATAATCCAGTACCAGTACGTCTACGCTGTTGCTACGTAAAAAGGCCATCAGTTGCTGGCGCTGGCTGAAACTACCCGCTAAAGCCAAATCCGCTTCCTGCGACAGGCGGTACTGAATCGCTTTGCTGATCAAGGGATGATCGTCTAATACGGCAACTTGCCAGGTGTCTTGTTTCATGTTCTCACCTCATTAGTAATATTATTTTCGAGTGCGCGCTGGAAGATCTCCTCCAGCTCTTTTATTGCCGTTACGATGGCGGGCAGTTGCTGTTGTAGCATGGCAACATCTTCACGTTCTGCGGCTTGTTCGGCCGCAAGGCAGCATTGTTGTAACGCTTCGGCATACAGCAGTTTCGCGCTGCCAAGCAGTCGATGTGCAGCATGGCGCGCGCCGGCGAAATGGATCTCTTCCACGGCCTGCTGAAGCTGGGCCAGATCGCGCGCATTCTGTTGCTGAGCGGTGGTCACCAGATCGCGCCAGGCTTGCGGATCGTTAGCCGCCAGATTTTCCAACGTGAGTAAGGTGTCGGTACGCGTCTGGCTCTTCGCCACGCCGGTCACCACTTTCAGCAGTTGCGTGCGCTCAAGCGGTTTGAACAAGCATCCATCCATGCCAGCCTGTGCCGCGAGCTGCGCGACGCGCTCTTCTGCCATCGCCGTCAGCCCGTAAATCGGTACCGCACGACGGTTCAGTAATTTCTCTTCGATACGCAGCTGGCGGGTAAATTCGAAGCCATCCATGCCGGGCATATTGCAGTCGGTGATGACGCGTTCGACTTTATGTTCACGCCATAGCGCCAGCGCCTCTTCGCCGCCTTCCGCCACCAGCACATGATGCCCGGCGTAGCGCAGCTGCTGCGCCAGAAGCTGTCGATTAGTGGCGTTGTCATCAACGATCAACATTCTTAATGACACCTGCGCACTTTCATCAACCGGCTTCACTTCCGCTTCAATCAGCGTGGCGGGCTGGGCGACAAAGCGCAGCATAAACACGCTGCCCTCATCGGGTGCGCTCTCTACGTGCAGTTCGGTTCCCAGCATGCCGGCCAGGCGGCGGCAAATATTGAGGCCGAGCCCGGTGCCGCTGACGCGATTGGTGCTTTGCTCTACCTGAATAAAGGGCTCGAAAATGGCCTGTTGCTGCGCCGGTGTTAAGCCAATTCCGCTATCACTCACTTCCAGCACATATTCGGGTTTGCTGGTATCAGCCTGATACAGCGCCACTTCGACTTCACCCTGAGCGGTGAACTTGATGGCATTACTCACTAAGTTGGCGAGGATCTGCTTCAGCGCCACCGGATCAAACAGCACGCAATCCTGATCAATTTCCAGCATCACATTGAGCGACAACCCTTTGTTATGGGCCACCTGACGGAACAGCGCTTCGGTGTCGTGCACCACATCGCTCAGCGACATCGGCATGTGGCGAATGCTGAAATGGCCGGATTCGATTTTCGCCAGGTCGAGAATATCGCCCACCAGTGAAAGCAGCGAACGTGAGGATTCCCACGCCAGATCGATATTCTTCTGCCGTTGCGGTTCGTCGCTTTGACCTAAATGTTCGATTTCCAGCAGGCCAATCAGCGCCGCCAGCGGCGTGCGGATTTCATGGCTCATATGCGAAAGAAAAGTACTTTTAGCCTCGCTGGAGCGCAGCGCGGCCCGTTTTGCTTTATGCACATCTTCCAGTAGTGTTTCGATAGTGTGTAACTGGTTGCTGATTTCGCGTTCGTGTTGGCGCTGCTTTGCGAGCGATGATTTCAGCAGATGGTTACGCCACAGGAAAAACAGCAGGCAAATGCCTGCAATGCCGACAATGCGCAGCACGTAGCTGCGATAGCTCTGCCAGGACGTGCTGGTGGCGGGCGGCGTGTACTTGATCCAACGCTCCATCAGAGACTGCATGGTGGGCTGGGGAATATCCGACAATGCTTTATTCAGGATAGAAATGAGATGTTCATCCGCCGCATTGGCGGCCATCGCCATGCGAAACATCGGCAATGGCGCGACAAACGCCACTTTGAAGCGATCGTTGAAGTGGTTATTCAGCAAATATTGCGCAGATTCATAGGGCACGATAAAGCCGTCAACCTGCTTATCCTGCAACTGACCGAGTGAATCTATTGAAACAGCATTTTCATTAAAATCGATCTCAGGCCAGCGACGGCGTAAATCGAAGCGATAGTAGGAGCGCTCGTAGATACCAATGCGCTTGCCTGCCATCTCATCGAAACTGCGCCAGTTACTGTCGCTGCGCGTCATCACCACCCACGGCGAATAGATATAAGAGCGCGTATAAAGGATATGTTCACTCTGCTGGGAGGCTGCATCACTCACGACAATCAGCGAATCGCGTTGATTAACCAAAGCATCGCGCATTGCACTTAAGCCTTGCATTGGTTGGTAGTGAAAGCGGATACCCGTGCGCTGTGAAATCAGTTTCAGCAATTCAACACTCAGCCCGGAAATGCGCTGTTTGCCATCCAGGAAGGTAAAAGGCAGGTGTGTGGGATCGTAATTCACCGTGATATCGCTGTGCTGCGCCAACCAGCGGGTCTCGGCTTCGCTAAGATCCAATGGATGATTTTTCACCACTGACTGATAATCGAGTCCCCACGCCTCGGCGATTTGTACGGCGTTACGAAGCGGGATGTTTTTGAGAATTTCATTAATGGCAGCGATCAGCGGTTCGTTGCCCGCGCGAGCGGCAAAGCGCGCATCCACATCATTAACGTACGGTGTGCTGTGCCCCTCAATAATGTTCTGCAAGCCGCGCTGTGATAAATAGCGCTGCGTGGCGGAATTGCTCCAGAACACCGTATCTTCATTTAAAGCGGTGTCGGTATATGCCCACAGCGGCGGTGAAGCGGGTGATAAGGTCGCCTGTGGATAGCGCTTATGCAGCAGTGCTTTAAGCTCGTCATCACCGTAATACATCAGGCGGTAGCGGCTGTCTTTTAACTCACGATCAAATTTTGCCTGGCGACGGCTGATTAATACGCTCTGCGCCAGTGAATAGGGAATGCTTAACGCCAGTTTAGTATCGTGATTGGCGGCCTGCGGATAGTAAGGAATTAAATCAACTTGTTTGTTATTCAACGCTTCAACCAGTTCCAGTCGGGTCTTATAACGTTTGATTTCTACTGGCAGATTCAGGGTTTTAGCGACGATGGCGAGGTAGTCGGCTGAAAGACCTTCAAAGGCATTTTTTTCAAACTCCACCGAGTAGGGCGGTAATGTGTGGCTCCATACGCCAACGCGCAATACAGCATGACGTATCAGCCAACGCTGGCTCTCGGAATCAAGGTTAACTTCAGGCGACACTAAGCCATAACGCGGCGTGAAGGTGAGTGTAGAAGCACCCCAGGCGGAGAGGCTGAAGCCCAATAAGAAAATTATGCTCAGAAAGCGTATGCCCACGAATCAATGCTCTACCATCTATGCCAGCGATATGCACCGCCCAGCAGGCAGCGCGACCTTCTGACGATGTCTTAGTTACGTCAGGTTTCATCACATAGCGGCACGTAACTCGGCAGGAATTAAGTCGCGTGTAAGAAATATCTTAAAATTGACGCGTGGATTACAAATGTTGAATTGAGTAGTAGCAAGATGTGA
>NZ_DAMBSA010000040.1:0-3698 GCF_032054795.1 Pantoea sp. CTOTU49201 | reverse complement strand
GTGAATATCGTGAAATTTATTAAAAGCTGGTACTTAAGTAAGTTTAGTCAGCTGTTTTCACTAGAAACTTTCGACGTAACTCCTGAAGTTTCTCCAATTTACCGCTGCTAATCGGCTTTTCATTTGTTTTATTTACAGAAACTTCCTGGCAGGCAAAATAGCGCTTATTTCCTCTCCTTCAGCCGACCATGTCAGAAGAAGCGCTGCGTCAGCAGATTCAGAACCTGAAAAAGCATAATGCGCGATTAAAGCGTATAGCGCATGACGCGCGTAACAAGCTGAGTGCAGCGCTGGATGGAACCGGTTTATGTTTGTGGCAGCTGGATATTCCCAGCGGCAAACTGGTGATTTTTAACCGCCGCTGGGGCGCGATGCTGGGCTTTCAGCCGAAAGAGACCAAAGCCCAGTTTGATGTGTGGCGCGATCGCCTGCATCCGGATGACGCCGACGAAGTGCTGAAAGCCTTTTACGATCACATCGAAGGGAGCGCGCCTTACTACGAAGCGCTGCACCGCATGCTGGGCAAGAACGACAACATCAAATGGGTGCTGGATCGTGGACGCGTCACCGAATGGGATGAAGCGGGCAATCCGATTAAAGTCACCGGCACGCACATCGATATGACCAAAGAGAAGCAGTATGAAGCGCAGCTCTCATCGCTGGCGCATCACGATCCGCTTACCGGACTGACCAACCGCCATGCGCTGCACACGCAGTTCAGCAAGATGAAAGCGCAGGGACCGCTGTGCGTGGCATTTATCGACCTTGATAACTTCAAACACGTTAACGATACATTGGGGCATCGCAGCGGTGATGAGGTGTTGATTCAGCTGAGTCAGCGCATTACCGACGTGTTGCCACCAAACGTGGTGATTGGCCGTTTGGGCGGTGATGAGTTTGTGCTGCTGATGCCGTTCCTGATCGACTATCCGAAAGTACGCATTTTGCTGCAGGCGGTGCTGGATGCTGCGCTGACGCCGTTTGATATTGATAACGGCCACGCACAGATTGGTGCATCGATTGGTATTGCCCAGGTACAGGAGCGCGACAACTTCGATGAGGCGCTGACGCGGGCGGATGAGGCGATGTATCAGATCAAGAAGAACGGTAAGCAGGGTTTTGGGTTGGCGGGTTGATGTAGGGTCGCCATTCATGGCGACCGTTTCACTTAGCGCACTTTTGGTCGCCATAAATAGCGACCCTACGACAACGGTTTGGCCTCTCACTTAAAACGCAAAACACGAGCAGCCTAATGCACCCCAGAACGCATTATTATCCGACACCGGCACCGATGACTGGCGCGCAACATCGTGCGAGTGGCTGTGCACGCCGCACGGTCCGCTGCACTGGTGCACTTTCGGCATCATCGCGGCGCGGCCATTGGCCTGCGGCGGTGCGCTGCGATAGTGACCTGGCACCGTTACCACCGGCGACCATTCAGGCAGCACCGGCACGGGCGGCGGTGACAGCGGCGTAAATCCGCCTGCGGCATACACCACTTCGCCATTCACCAGCGTCAGCACCGACTCAATCCCTTTGATCTCCTCTTCCGGCACGCTGAAGAAATCTTTCGATAGCAGCACCAGATCCGCCAGCTGCCCGACCTTAATCTCGCCTTTGGTGCTTTGCTCGTTAGAGAACCAGGCGCTGCCTTTGGTCCACAGCATCAGCGCGGTTTCGCGGTCAATACGCGCATTGTCATCGTACAGCTGCATGCCGCCGACGGTGCGTCCGGAGACCAGCCAGTAGAGCGCGGTCCACGGGTTGTAGCTGGCAACGCGGGTGGCATCGGTGCCCAATCCCACCGGCACGCCGGCATCCAGCATGCGCGCTACCGGCGGCGTCTGTTTAGCGGCTTCTTTGCCGTAGCGATCAACAAAGTATTCTCCCTGAAACGCCATACGATGCTGCACCGCCAATCCGCCGCCCAATGCTTTGACCCGTTCGATATTAGCTTCGGTGATGGTTTCTGCGTGGTCGAAGAACCAGTGCAGGCCGTTGAACGGAATGTCGCGATTCACTTTTTCGAACACGTCGAGCATGCGGCTGATCGATTCGTTGTACGTGGCATGCAGGCGGAACGGCCAGCGATGCTCTACCAGATGTCGCACCACGCGCTCCAGCTCATCTTCCATGCCCGGTGCGAGATCGGGGCGCGGTTCGAGGAAGTCTTCAAAGTCTGCCGCCGAGAACACCAACATTTCGCCCGCGCCGTTGTGGCGCAGGAAATCGGTGCCCTGACCGGGTTTCAGCATATCGGTCCATTTCTCGAAATCCTGCAGTTCGTGGCCGGGATTCTGAGTAAACAAGTTGTAGGCGATGCGCACCGTCAGCTGCTTTTTGGCATGCAGTTCGGAAATCACATCGTAATCATCTGGAAAGTTTTGGAAACCGCCGCCCGCGTCGATGGCGCTGGTCAGGCCAAGGCGATTGAGCTCACGCATAAACTGACGCGTGGAGTTAACCTGCTGTTCCAGCGGTAATTTTGGACCTTTCGCCAGCGTGGCGTATAGCAGCATGGCGTTGGGGCGGGCAATCAGCATGCCGGTAGGATTGCCATTGCTGTCGCGCTGGATCTCGCCGCCCGGCGGGTTCGGCGTATCTTTGGTGTAACCGACCACGCGCAGCGCCGCACGGTTGAGCAGGGCGCGATCGTAGAGATGCAGGATAAATACCGGTGTGTCCGGCGCGGCGGCGTTGATCTCATCCAGCGTCGGCATGCGGCGTTCGGCAAACTGGAACTCGCTCCAGCCGCCGACGACGCGCACCCATTGCGGCGACGGCGTACGCAGCGCCTGATCGCGCAGCATGCGCAGCGCATCCACCAGCGACGGTACACCTTCCCAGCGCAACTCAAGGTTGTAATTCAGCCCGCCGCGAATCAGATGCAGGTGCGAATCGTTGAGGCCAGGAATGCCGGTGTGGCCTTTAGCATCAATAATTTGCGTGTCATTGCCAGCGAAGCGCATCACTTCGGCTTCGCTGCCCACGGCAAGGAATTTGCCGTCTTTAATCGCCACGGCGCTTGCCAGCGGATTAGTGCGATCGACGGTGTGGAACTTGCCGTTAGTAAAAATCAGTGAGGCCGTTGTCATCATCATTCTCCAAAAGATTTCGCGTTGCGGGCTGAGTCAGTGTTAAAGCGCTTGCTTCGTTGGTTAAAAAAATACGAAATGAGAGCGTTTATTGATAACGGATTGTTTTGGGGTTGTTGTTCAACAATTTTTGGGGAGGATTGGCCATGCGTTTAAACCTTGAGGCGCTGTTGATTTTGGACGCACTGGATCGCCACGGCACCTTTGCTGCCGCTGCGGCGCGCCTGTTCAAAACCTCGTCTGCATTGAGCTACACCGTGCAGAAAATGGAGAGCGATCTCAAAATCACGCTGCTCGATCGTTCCGGCCATCGCGCCACCTTTACGCCCACCGGCCGCCTGATGCTGGAGAAAGGGCGCACGCTGCTGCGTGCGGTGAATGAGCTGGAACAGCAGGCGCGCTACGTGGAGAGCGGTTGGGAGAGCCAGCTGGTAATAAGCGTAGATGCATCGGTGCCGTTTAGCATTTTGACGCCGCTGATCGATGAGTTTTATCAGGAGCATCCGCACACCCAGCTGCAGTTCCGCCAGGATGTCCTTTCCGGCTGCTGGGAAGCGCTCAACTACGGCGAAGCGGACATTGTCTTTGGCGCGGTGCAGGAAA
>NZ_DAMBSA010000039.1:4239-18263 GCF_032054795.1 Pantoea sp. CTOTU49201 | reverse complement strand
AGTAATGTCGTAACCGCCCAAGGGCGGTTTTTTTGTGCCTGCGATTTGGTTCCTAATATCCATTCCTAATATCAGATGCTTTTCTTCTGCCCGCCAACCACTGGCACTACGACAATTTTGCGGTCATAAGCTGCGGTTTGTTCTACATTTTTATGACCTGTAATCGCCCGCTTCTCGTATAGATCCCCATCAAGATCGGATACACCTTTGGCTTTCAGATCATGAAAGGTGAAATCGAAAAGCAGCTCCGGGAATTTAATCCGGGCTTCTTCGCGCGCTGCACTCCAGCGACTATTAAAACCGTCGCGCGTATAACCAGAACCGTTTGGCTGGTGGATGATAAATATACTGCTCATGCCAGGCTTGAGGCTTAAACCTGACGCCATGTTGATCACAGATGTAAGGCGAGGGGACCACCCTTTAATTTGGGCTACGCTGGTTTTACTCTGCTTAATTAAAATACCTTCTTCAACGATTTGGCTTTTTTTCATCGACAAGACATCAGCCTGTCTGGCGCAACACAAGTAAGCCAGTTCCATCGCTATTTTAACAATGTCCGGCGCACAGGAATAAAGCGCTTGGTATTCCGCATCCGTTACGTAACGGTCTCGCGATTCCTCCTTGAACTTCTTAACTCCTTTCGTGGGGTTGCCTCTAACCATTCCCCGTTCATATCCCCAACGGTACATGCGTGACATAAAAGCTTTTTCGCGGTTGGCCTGCACGCGGCTTTTAAGTCCGCGCTTGTCCATATATTTTCGGACGTGCTCAGGTTTGATTGCATCAGATGGCATTGCGCCAAAAACTGAAAGCACGTTTTTCGAATACTTCAGGTAATCCTTCTGTGTTTCACGCGCCAACTCAAAGAAATCGGCTGACTTGAAGAAACGATCTGCCAAAGACGCCAAAAGTTTGTCATCGGGTATTTCGTTAATGAGCGCCTCATATGCCGCCCACACCTTGGACTGAGGTGAATCAAGGTTGCATAGGCGTATGGCACCACCATTTTTCGGGTGGAACTCATATGCTGATCTGCCGCGATAAACACGCGGCGGCATCCATGCATCTTCAGTATTTTTTCTTGTTCTAGCCATTAATCTAACGCGCCGAAGTTTGGTTCATGGTTATCCTGTTCAGCAACTTTGCGATGTGTAATCGGGTCGTTAAAGTGCTGCCAGGTCGTTCTTGGTCTGCCGTCACGCCGAACCACAAAAAATATGCCTGCTTGCTTTAAGCAATGGCACTGCTTTGACGGAATTTTGTAGCCTGTGATTTTTTCGATATCAGCATCAGAAATTATGTCGTTCTGCATCAGCACATATCCTCCACGCGTTACCTGCTGCAACAGGTTAGATTGCTGTGACAAGTCACAGTATTAATTTTGTTTCATGCCAGCCGCGATTAGCCCAGCAGGCTGCTTCACCTTTGCATGGGCAATCCTGTACCGGCAGTTGATCGCCACACTTCCCACACTGCCGTTTACTGATTACCCGAATACGGCCACGCACACGCGCATCATCCTGGCGAATCAGCAACGCTATGTACTCGGCCATCTCATAGGGTTCGCGACCGGGTCGACGAGTGGCACAGTTGTGCGCCAGCATCGCTAACTCCTGACTATCCAGAACCAGCTCCAGTTTATGCTCACCGGCAGCGGCCTGACGCGCGCGTTGCGCGGCTTTGCGTTCTGCTGCTGTCATGCTCATCGTGTTGATCCTATATCTGCACTATCCTTAAGCAGGAGGTGCTTATGTGTGGACGATTCGCGCAGTACAGCAGTAGAGATGAATACTTTGAGTCGTTCGGCTTGAAGGCTGACGAAATCCAATATGATCCAGAACCTATAGGGCGTTTTAACGTCGCACCCGGCACGAAGGTGCTTTTGCTTAATGAACGTGACGAAGAGCTTCACCTCGACCCGGTAATTTGGGGCTATGGTCCAGAATGGTGGGATAAGCAGCCGCTCATCAATGCGCGAGGAGAAACTGCTCCGACCGGCCGCATGTTCAAACCGTTGTGGAATCATGGTCGGGCCATCGTTCCAGCTGATGGTTGGTTTGAATGGAAGAAGGAGGGCGACAAAAAGCAGCCTTATTTCATTCACCATAAGAAAAACCAGCCCCTTTTCTTCGCCGCCATAGGCAAAGCTCCTTACGATAAAGACCACGGACAAGAAGGATTTGTCATTGTGACGGCAGCAAGTAACAAAGGTATGGTCGATATTCATGATCGGCGACCGCTGGTTCTGACAGCTGATGCTGTCCGGGAGTGGCTTAGTGCTGACACCACACCCGAACGCGCGCAGGAAATCGCGCATGATGCGGCGTTGCCTGAAAAAGACTTCATCTGGCATCCAGTTTCCAGAAAGGTCGGCAATATTCATAATCAGGGCTCCGAGCTGGTGGAGGAGATAGACGATCCGGTAACTTGATAGCTGTTGCACTGTCCATCGCTCATCAGTATTTTCTTTCTGTAGCTACTGCTCGTGAATCACGCCATGCAGAGTAAGAGCGACCAGCGGTGTTGATTCGCTGCAGCTTTAGCTGCTGGCGTGGCGATTTCATATTGAGATAATCAAAGCCGGTGCGTCCCAGCTTATGAAGTTTGAACATGCACACCCTCCACGCGCTTAAACTCAACGACCCACACCCACGGGTTAGCCTGCCAGCTTTCAACGCCGTAAATGGATTGCCATAGCGACTCAAACCTTTCAGCAGCTGGAGTGCCACCGCTACCTACGCAGCCATCTAAACCTGACCACGGCTTGCTTGCCTTAATGCCTTCAGCCTTCGCGTCAGCCTCACTGATGCTGTTCAACCGCTCCACACGAACGCCGGTTATCTCCAGCGTTATGCGAGAAGCCCAGCGCGGCATGAGGATAGATGGGTGCCAGCGGAAAGGAACATGCACATTACTTTCAGGGCTGAATATTCCGCGCACGCCATCTACGACTTCAATATCCAGGCGGCGGTCGTCATCCGCTGCATACCAGACGCGATCGTTGGGGTAATAATTTGCAAAATCTTCACTCCATGTCTCACGCACCCACAGGCGATCACCCACTGCACCATATGGGCATGCGAACAGTTTCGAGCGGACGTGATTGCCGGTAGCATTTGATTCTGCCCAGTGGTACTTGCCGATATCACTGCGTTTAGTGGAGGCTGTAATGCGCAGCAGGCCAAGCTGATTTGATTCAGGCTGCACCTTCATAATCCGGCGCGTCTGCGTCTTTCTGCCTTCCAGAACTGCACGAACCATTTCAGTGTTAAAGATAATTCCGCGCTCACGCATGGCTAGTCTCCCTGTACTTTGCTATCGCTTCTTCAAGCGTAGGATGGCGCTCATACATGCGGCCTTCTGGCTGACGGCGGAATAAAACCAACTTCAACATTCCCGGCCCTGACGGCTCAACCTCAAATCTGATAAAACGATCATGCGCAAGGATCACGGCTTTTGTCAGGCCGTCATAATCGAATGTTGCAGCGCGAAACCCACGCGTACTCAACTCAATACCGCGCGATCTCGGTTTAACTTTTCCGCACAGGTGATTACCTCCACCCATGACATCGCACAGCATCTGGAAGCAGAAGAACTGATCTTCTGTCATCCACTCTTCACGGTAGTATTCATGCTCAGCCATCACTCACCATCCTTAGCTGCACGGAGCCAAATGCAGACTGCGCCGTCTTCAGTGTCATGGATAGATGCAACGAACCAACCTTCACCTGCTGGCGCTTCTGGTTGCCAGGAAGAGATGTCATAGCCATCAACTTTTGGGTCGATTTCCTCTTCATCGCGATACTGGATAGAGCATTTCAAAACCTGCTGCTTTAACCACTGATTAAACTCTTCAGGCGCAATGCTTTCCCGGCCATCGCAAAATAGTTCGTAAACCGGGTGAGTCCAGTAGCCGTGTTTGTCACGATCAACTTGCAAGGAACTTAGAGTCTTTTTCTCTACCGCTACGTCTGCGCCAGAAGTGCGTGACTGAGCGATAGCTGAACGGACTTCTCTGTGATAATCGTCCGCAAACTCTTCTGGTGAAGCGTTAGGCAAGAACTCCAGTGCAGTTAGAAAACCACCGGTAATATCGTAGGTTTGCTCAGGGGTATCATTGATGAACCCACTTTCCCAAGCACCAAGCATTCGGTTCACAGCAAAATGAATACCTTCGGCCCGCAATGAATTGAGCATTACGTTCGTTTCTGGAGTGGCAAGAGAGCGACTTAAGAAAACGACATCGTCATTTTCACTGGCATCCTCATGACCGCACGCTGAGCAAGCTGAAAAACCAGCCGCGTGAAGTTCAATGAGATTTTTAATAGCGTAGTTTTCAGTAGCCAGCGCCTTATTGCAGGTATCCATCACATCAAGACGTGTAGCCAGGTCTGATACCAGCTTTGCGATTTCAGTAAGCGGCGCATCAGCGTCCTGAGCTTTGGCGAAAGCGTGACCTGCTGCCACCAGTTCTTTGTTTGATTTCTGCTTAGTCATGCTGGTGGCCCTCATTGAACGGTACGGCTTGCGCTGTTGAGGCGCTCGGCAGCTTTTTGGGCTGCGATTGGATTACTGATCACTGAGGCGTCTGGCATAACCCAGCCGGCCAAAATGATGCTGTAGGGCAGGGTGATAATGCCCACGGTGATATGGTCCTTCGAATGCTTCATACATCCTCCACGCTTATTTGGTTGCGGGAATCCCTTGCCATTGCTGGCAATAAATCACTGAGGGATTCATTTAATTGGCTGACAGGTTCTGCAAAACCTGTAGCCTCGTTACTCCACGTCGAAAGGTATTGCGGTGCCGGGTGCCTCCCGGAGCTCTGGCTGAACTGGCAATAACCAGAGCGGGTTTAGACTTTGAGCCTCAACCGATCGCGTAATCGTTTGGGCCAGTTCACCACACTCGCACTTGGTGCCATCACCACAATGGTTGAGAGCTTTACAGTTCCCGGCCCGGCTGAGGATGAACCAAACGATTCCGGGGGTTAAAGCTCTCACCATTGTGTGCCGGTTACCCCATCCGGCGCAGGCACTGCCATCAATTATGATTAAGCAACCTGCGGATTTGAGTTGTGATGACCGGTGCTAATCTCCGGCTTTGGTATTCATTGTCATGTCACCGAACGTCTTCGGCTAAACCTCGCTGGAGGGACTTAACCACATGCCCCGCGCCAATAAAGGATTTCACGCTTAGCTTGCGCATTCACCACAACGTTGAGAGCACTTAACGCCTCTGTGACGCGGCTCGGTGCGCCCGTCAAATGCTCTCATCGTTGTGAAAAAGAGGCGGTTAAACCGGTCGAACACTATCTTCCCTCCCCTGATAGGGTTGAAAGCCCCGGAGAAACCGCCCAAACACTCAACGTTTAAAACACAGCCTTGTATTCCACATCCAATTCACAGCATTCGAACGTCATGACACCGGTATCTGCATCACAGATGAGTTCGGCATCAGGGAAGAGGTACAGGAAGGTGATCAAGTCCCGTAAGCTGGTGTCGGCCATTTGCTTGATCATCTTCATGACTTGTTCCCAAAAGCGTTTCGATGGCTAAAATATACTTGCGAGTATATTGACTGTAAATACTTAAAGGTAAATTAATTTTACGTGTGGGTATATCACAATGAAAACTTTGTGAATTTATTTTGAGGGGAATGAATTTAGACGTAAAAAAACCCGGTATAAACCGGGCTATGGTGATCGCTGGCTAACAACTCAGGGGAGGTTTGTCACTTTCGCATCCACGACAACGCCTATTATTCGACAGTTGCCATTTATCTCGGTCATTGGGTATTGGGGATTCAGCGGCTTTAGGAATTTACGCCCAGCATCTACTACCAATTTCTTGAAAGTGGCTTCATTTTCGCTGTCTAGCTTTGCTACGACGAGCTTGCCATTACGAGCCTCAACCTCTGGATCAATGAGAATGGCCATACCTTCAGGAATGCTTAGTCCTGCAGGTGCAGTCATTGAGTCACCTTTCACATCAAGCCAGAACGAGCTATCAGAACAAGCCACGGTTGTCTCATACCAGCGATCAACACTTTTTTTATGATATGGCTCGATAGCTTCCATCCACTGTCCTGCGCTTACCCAGCTTATAACCGGGAAATTTCCCTTTGGTTCATTTAATCCAGCGAACGAAACGTTTGAAGGTTCAGCTTTAGCAAGCCCGTCCATCCATCCGCGCGGCAAACGTAAAGCCTCTTCGAGCTGTCTTGCGGCTTGTTCACCAATGTTTCGCTTACCCACCTTACCGGCAGGATAGAGCATTCGCGAAACTACTGTCGCGTCTAACCCTGCTGCATCAGCAAACTCTTTTTGAGTTTTATAGCCAGCAACAAGCTCTTGGAGCTTAAGCCGCCGCATTTCGAATACGTCATTGTTTGGTTCGGTTTTCATACTGAGATCATACGAAAATTTACTCGCAGGTAAATGACTCTCAGGTATTGAATAAAATATACTTACAGGTATACTCACTTTCATCAACCACAGGAGGCTTCATGGAAACGTTAAGAACGTATCTGAACGGCCTTGCTTTGGGTAAACAACGAGATTTCGCAGCGGCTTGTGAAACTTCAATTGAATACCTTCGCAAGGCTATCAGTAAAGGCCAAAAGTTAGGCCCGGCGCTCTCAGTGCTCATCGAAATTAATTCAGATCGCGCAGTAAGCAGGAAAGACCTTCACCCAGATGATTGGATGAAAATCTGGCCTGAATTGGATTCTAAAGCCACAGCCGCTTAGCGGTAACTACAACAGGTAAAACGAAATGGTAGACACCATCAACACAGCAATTCGCCTGATGTGCAAAGCACACCAACACGGTCGTTTAGGTATGGCTGCTGACATGGGCATGACCATCGACCAATTCCACAACCACCTCTACCGCAAGTGCGGCAGTCGCTTTTTCTCGCTGGATGAGTTGCAGCAGATGGAAGACCTGTCACGCAGCACTTACCTGGCTGAGTACTTCGCTAATCGCAAAGGCCTGACGCTGGTGGACGTTTCAACCGTTGAGAAAGTGGACAAGGTTGATCTGTATGACATCGAGCTGCGCAACAAAGCCACTGCCGGGAAGCTGGCGATCGCTAAGCAGGAAGCAGTAGCAGACGGTGTTATTGACCAGAAGGAGCTGAAAACGCTTTCTGGATTATTTCAGCAAAAAATGCGCGGCCAGATTCATGGCTTTCTTGGCTTCCTCGCGCTGTACGGCGTGGGCGTGACAGAGCATTCGGTAGACATGTTCATGTCCAACCGCAAAGCAGAAGTGGGCATGCAGATTCAGGCACAGGAATTATGAGATGGGTAGAGCAGAAAGGTTGAGCGCCCCAGTTTGCAGACCGGAGCGCTCGGCATCGTCAAATCAACTTGCGTGGAGAAGTAACGACATGAACAGCTTAATTCAAACAAGACCTTCAGTGCAATTCCGCTGCCGCGTGGAGGCTGGTCAGTTGCGGTATGAGCAAATATTACGCGTTGCAGGTCAGGCCGACAACTACCAGTCAGCGGAACCGTTGGTAGTTCAGAACGCCTGGAATGATTTTTATCGTAATCAGGAGCCCGCCAAATGCGAATACTTGACCGCTGGTTCACTGATCGTCGGGGCATTCCTGTTCGCGTTATCCGCTGGGAACCAGAATCAAACCGCGTTATTTACCTTCGCACTAATTACGAACATGGCGAGTGCTTCAGTCCTCTCCTCCAGTTCCAGCGCGACTTTCGGGAAATAGAGGCACCGCATGAGTTTACTTCTGAAGGTAAAACCGCTGGTAGTTAGCCCGGTGCTTGCATGCCGTATTGGCCTCAATGAAGCGATCGTGCTTCAGCAGATTTGCTATTGGCTGGAGGACACCACATCGGGTGTTGAGCATGAAGGTCGCCGCTGGGTTTACAACACCATTGAAGACTGGAATGAGCAATTTCCGTGGTGGTCATCAGACACGGTTAAACGCGCTCTGACATCGCTTAAAAAAAGCGGGCTTATCTACGTTGAGCAGTTAAAAAAGACGCAGCATGACCGTACAAATTTTTACGCGATTAACCACGCAAACCCACTGTTATCCGATGAGTGCAAATTGCCCTCATCGAAAGATGCAAATTGCACTCATCGAACAGGGCAAGATGCACCAATCGAACAGGGCAAATTAAACCCATCGATGGGGGCAAATTGCACTCGTCTTACAGAGAATACAACAGAGATTACTACAGAGATTACAGGTAAAGACCCTTGTCCGGTTTCTGCGAAACCCGACGATGAACAGGATGAGTTCAAGGTTCTTGATCATCTGAATAGGGCTGCTGGCCTGCGATACCAGAAATCTCGCTCATCACTCGGACCAATTCGCGGACGCCTGGCAGAAGATTTTACAGCCGAAGAGCTCATTCTCGCCGTGGATTACACCATCGCAAAATGGGCTGATGACGCCAAGATGCGCGATTACGTCCGCCCGGAAACAATTTTCCGACAGGGTAAGTTTCCCGCATACCTCGGCTCGGCTCAGGCATGGGAGCGCGCTGGCCGTCCGCCATGCATCAAAGGGAAATGGCAGCGCGACACCACTCAGGTGGCGAGCATGGATTATCAGATACCTGACGGCTTCCGGGGGTAACGATGAACACTGAAACGCTGATTCTTACGCACCTGATGGCCTTTCCCGGCCAGACCCCGGCGCAGATCGCCAGAGCAATCGGTCGCACGCGCAGCACCGTAGTTTCTGCATTGCCGGTGATGACCGCAGTTGGCGATGTCTGGAGCGATGCCGAGGCTCATTACTTCACCGCAGAGCCAGCTGGTGAAGGCGACGAAAAATACATTGCCCTTTGCGACAAAGCCTACAGCCTGCAGGAGCGCAATCTGTGGAACCGCGCCGCCAATGTCTGGCAGCAGGCGCAGCAGTCAACCCGCAAAGCTGGTCTCCGTGAGAAAGCGAGAATCCGGGCAAACATGTGCGTAGCGAAGGCGAAAGAGCGTGACCCGAAGCCAGCGCCCGATCCGTTTGGTAACCGTGGGAGCTTCCGCCGATGAAAGCAGCCATCAAAGCGCACTACTGGCGCAACGAAGATTACTACCGTGGCATTCGCGCAGCGGTCCTGATGATTACCGGTTTAGTTATTGCCCTGATATGGGAGTTGAAAACAGCATGAGCAATTTGCTTCAGGTTTACAAAAACAAAGACGACAACGAAACCGACATTACGGTACGTAAAACTTACCTGCTGGGTGTTAGTGAGTTGTATATCGAACCTGGTTACAACGTTCGCGATATCGATCAGGCTCACGTCGAAGAATTCCGCGATGCGTACATTGCCGGTGAGAATGTTCCACCTCTGACGGTTCAGGTGACAGATCAGGGCGTGAAGGTGATCGACGGTCACCACCGCTTGCACGGTGCGAAGCTGGCGCAGGAAGCAGGCTATGAAATCCGCCTAGAGTGCAAAGACTTCGTAGGCAACGAAGCCGAGCGCATCGCCTTCATGGTGACTAGCAGTCAGGGCCGCCCGCTGGAACCGCTGGAGCGCGCTGCAGCATACCAGAGGCTGAAAAATCAGGGCTGGGAACCGGCAGAAATCGCGAAGAAAGTTAAACGCTCTCCGTCAGACATCGATCAGCACCTCGCTTTGCTGACAGCTGGCGATGAGCTGATTGGCATGGTGAAGCGTAACGAAGTCGCAGCAACTACCGCCGTTGCTCTTTCACGCGAGCATGGTGCCAAAGCAGGGACTATTGCCGCAGAGGGTCTGGCAAAGGCTAAAGCCAACGGCAAGAAGAAACTGACGCGTTCAGCAGCCCTTGCTAACCCGGCACAGGTACGCGAAACCATCCGGAAGAAACACGCCACCTGGTCACAGCAAACCTTTGGTGATGTCGGTCCGATTGGCCCACTCAAGCACCTCGCCAAAGAAGCGCTCGAAGCCGCTGAAGCAGTGGACGACCTGTCAGAGTGGGCAGACCTGCAGTTCCTTCTGTGGGATGCACTTCGCCGCGCTGGCATCACTGATGACGAGCTGAACACCGCGATGGACATCAAGTTGAGCATCAACATGGCCCGCAAATGGCCCGAGCCGAAAGATGGCGAACCACGCGAACACATCAAGGAGGAAGCGTAATGCCTTACCAGCTCATTTACGCCGATCCACCGTGGCAATACAACAACAGCGCCAGCAATGGCGCTGCTGCTGACCACTACAACACCATGACGATGACTGACCTTAAGCGCCTGCCCGTGTGGGCGCTTGCTGAGGAAAACGCGGTGCTGGCGATGTGGTACACCGGCACCCACAACCAGGAGGCGCGCGAACTGGCTGAGTCGTGGGGGTTCCGTGTTCGCACCATGAAGGGGTTCACCTGGGTGAAGATGAACCAGCGCGCAGAAGAACGCTTCAACCGCGCGCTGACAGAGCAGACCATTCACGACTTCACCGACCTGCTGGACATGCTTAACGCAGAAACCCGCATGAACGGCGGCAACCACACCCGCAGCAACACAGAGGATGTGCTGATTGCTACGCGCGGCACCGGGCTGGAACGCGCCAGCGCATCGGTAAAGCAGGTTGTGTATTCATGCCTGGGCGAACACAGCGCGAAGCCGTGGGAAGTGAGAAACCGTCTGGAGCAACTTTATGGTGACGTGTCACGCATTGAGCTGTTTGCGCGAACCGCCGCCGATGGCTGGGATTGCTGGGGCAACCAGTGTGACAGCAGCGTGCAACTGATCGCCGGGAGGGTGGCATGAATAATCATCAAGAAATGAGCGCGAAGAAGAAAGATGAATTGCTGCACTGTGCACGCATCTTGGCATCCGTCTCAACCAATGAAGAGATAGTGGAGGTTGCGAAGATATCTATTGCCCTTCTGATAACCAAGGAAAATGGATGGATAAGCTGTATGGACCGCATGCCGCCAGACGGCAAAGGTGTCCTAACGTGGGATGGCGTGTTTGAGAAGATACTTCACACGATGTATGGGCACTGGCAATGTTGGCAACCTGGGAAAATCACGCACTGGCAATTTCTGCCAGCACCACCGCAGCCCACAACGGACACCTACCAACAGATTCAAAATGATGAGCGGGGTGGATGATGGAAAAAATTTACATTTCAGGGCCGATGACAGGTTATGCAAACTTTAACCGCGAAGCGTTCAATGATGAGGCTGAGCGCATAAAGGCCGGTGGTCTTGTGCCTCTCAATCCAGCCATTCTTCCCGATGGCCTATCGCAGTTTGAATACATGGATATCTGCATGGCAATGCTTAGATGCGCCGACGCAATATTCATGCTTCCAGGCTGGCAAAAATCCGATGGCGCTAAAGCAGAACTGGCCCTGGCGAAAAAGCTAAAAATCAAGGCTTATGATGTGATGCCGGGGTGGGCTCGAATGCATGGAGTCCAAACCAGCGGCGATGATTGCCGTGAAAGTGGAGTTGAGCAAACCAACTATGGGAGTGCTGAGTGATGCCTGAATTGAAAGCTGGTGGCTTGGCGCTAATAATCGATAGCAATAAGTCATCTGACATCGGTAAGTGCGTTACATGCGTTCAACTTGTTCCGGCGCGCGGTTCATTCTATTCGCCGCGAGGCCGACCATGTTTGAATTTCAGCGATCATAACTGTTGGTTGGTGACAGGTGATGTCGTATCAGAGCTAGTGAAAGGCGCACCAATCTGGGCTGGAAATGGATGGGCGCTTTATCCCCTGCAGTACCTGATGCCTATCGACGGCGATAAATTCCAACATGAAGGCGAACGTCAGAAGGAGTTGACCATTTGAAATTAACTCTGCCATTCCCTCCGTCCGTAAACGCTTACTGGAGAAACACCCGCAAGGGAGTATTGATCAGCGCCTCCGGGCGCTGTTTCCGATCCAATGCGATTGCGGCGGTATACAAACAGCTAAAGCGCAAGCCTAAGCCGATTACAGTGAATGTTGCAGTAACGGTGATGCTGTACCCGCCAGACAAGCGCATGCGTGATTTGGACAATTACCTGAAAGCTGCATTCGATAGCCTGACACATGCTGGCGTGTGGATGGATGATAAGCAGATTAAGCGCCTGATAGTTGAATGGGGTCCAGTTACTAAGGGCGGTAAATCCGAGGTTACGATAAGCGAATATCAGGCGGTGGCAGCATGAGGGCGATACTGACACCTGAAATCGCGCATCAAACTGGCATTGTGCTGCTGAAGCCGGGCCGCGAGCTGCTACCGATGTTTCGTGGCCGCGTTCTGGTGTGCACCCCATCGGGCGATGTATCGAACCTGCCATCAGGTTTAATCAACGACAGCGCCCAGCCGTTGCTTGATGAGCCGCTGCTGAAAACCTTCCTCGCTGATGAACGAGTGATCGATGCTGCTGGTGGATGGGAGGCACACGTCACATGGGTGCAAAAAATTCGCTCCTGTCAGCAACACGAAAAAGATTCTTATCATCACCACGATTACACTACGTTGCGGACCGAACGCGGAGCGGTTTGCCTGTGCTATACCCACGATAATTTTTGCCGTGCCAATGGCGCACCGGCAAAGCTGGAAGAAGTCGCAGCAGGCAACCTTTCCCGCTGGATTATCGAATCAGCATGCATCCAAATGGGATTAGGCGCAGATCACCTGATGACGTTGCCAGAGCTGTGCTGGTGGGCATGCATCAGGGAAGTTATCGACCTGATACCGGAAGCACCGGCGCGGCGCGTTCTACGTATGCCGGTAGAGAAACCAGCAACTGGGCCAATGCCGGAGGCAGATATCAACCCGGCACGCGCTGCGCGGGAAGTGATTCAGGAAGCGGTAGAGTCGGTTAAGCAGGTGATGACCATCAAAGCCGACCCGGATTCGCCGCAGTCGTTTATGGCGAGACCAAAACGTCTGCGCTGGAGCAATGAGAAGTACACGCGTTGGGTCAAGGTGCAGCCATGCGCCTGCTGCAATAAACCAGCAGACGACCCACACCACATAATCGGACACGGACAGGGAGGAATGGGAACAAAGGCGCATGATTTGTTTGTGATACCGCTTTGCAGGGCGCATCACGATGAACTGCACCGGGACATGAGGGCATTCGAAGAAAAATACGGCAGTCAGTTAGAGCTGCTGTTCAGGTTCCTAGATCACTCGATTGCAGTCGGCGTGATCGGGTAAATTAAAAAGCGTGGAGGAATATGTATGCGTGACATGTCACAGGTATTAGAACGTTGGGCAGGATGGGCGCGGTCTGATCGTAGCGGTGTAGATTACTCACCAATTGCGGCTGGGTTCAAAGGGCTGCTACCACAGGATTCAAAAATGACCCTGTCATGCACTGATGATGATGGATTGGTTATTGAGTCATGCTTAGCCAAACTTCGCGCCCGCCGTCCTGATGAGCACGAGTTAATTGTTCTGCATTACTTCTACAACATATCCAAACGAAAGCTGGCGCAGCGCGCGAAATGCGACGAGAAGATGATCCGCATTCAGGTCCAAATGGCTGAAGGTTTTATTGAAGGCTGTCTGGCATGGCTGGATGTTCGGCTTGAAATGGACCCGGAATTAGAGCCAAGAAAAATTATTCAAAAAACATTAACGCGGTCCGCAAAATCATTGGTAATGTGATAAGAGTCGTTACTACGCAGTACTACTTATCATCAAGAATCAGTTGCAAATTACGTGAGTGATTTAAAGCGCCCGAAGCCTCACCAGCTATCGGGCGTTTTTGTTTTCATCTCATGGAAACTCAAATTTGAGTAATTTTGCGATTGCTTGAGAACAAATTAACCCTGTGGCTGACGGGCCAGGTAACTATCGCGGAACGCGTCAGGGTTCATATTTTAGAGGGTCGCCATAGAGCGGCCTTCTTTCGTTTTTGCGCCCGCCAATCACTGTTAACCGAAATTTTCACGCCGTGGCGGTGCGCAATTTTTTATTTCGAGACTACCGACGGCACCGACCTATTGGGAGGTGAGGATGAAACGTATGCCAGATAAAGACATGGGCTTCTGGGCAAGCCTGCTGGCCTGGCTATATGCCCACAAAAACGAATCGGGGTAT
>NZ_DAMBSA010000039.1:0-4229 GCF_032054795.1 Pantoea sp. CTOTU49201 | reverse complement strand
ATGGCGCTACTTCGCGCCACATACGTCGGCGTAGACACATGGCCGAGACGTTTGCTTGATGCGGCAATGTGCAGCGTGTTTGCTTTCTTCCTGCAGCCGACGCTCCAGATTCTTGGCTCTGCCCTGAACTGGAATATCAACGATGACGTAACGCGCGTTGCGGCTGTGTTCCTTGGTTTTCTCGGCGTGGACTGGCTTTCGTCCAAGCTGCGCAAATTCATTGATAAGCGTATAGGGGATGACAATGCTGACGCCCACTAATTTCCAGCGCGCAACTGGCGTATCTGATGCGCTGCGCGACAAGTGGTTTCCCCGCATAGCTGCCAGCATGAGCTCATTCGGCATCAATACCCCATTACGTCAGGCGCACTTTCTGGCGCAGGTGGGGCATGAGTCTGCCGGATTCACGAAAGTGGAAGAGGGGCTGAATTATCGATACGGCGTTCTGCTGGCGATGTTTGGTAACAGAATCAGCCAGGATGCCGCCTTCAAATATGGGCGAGTCGATGCCGGTCCAGACGCGCACCCTGCAAATCAGAAGATGATTGCAAACATCATTTATGCCAACAGAAACGGCAATGGTGATGTTGCTTCCGGGGATGGTTATCGCTATCGCGGACGTGGGCTGATTCAGATTACCGGCAAGGCGAACTACAAAGCTATTGCCGGGCAGCTAAGCGCTGATGTCGTGGCAAACCCTGACCTGCTGACTGAAAACCTTCAGGCGGCGATGTCAGCAGCTGCATGGTGGAAGAATCACGGCTTAAACGAACTGGCAGACCTTGATGATGTTACCCGCATCACCAAAGTCATTAACGGTGGCACTAACGGTCTGGAAGACAGGAAATCCCGCTTACTAAAAGCTAAGGGGATTCTATGTTCAACGTAATCGGCTTTATCCGAAACTATTCGCACGTAATCATCATTGGTCTCATCTGCATTTGCCTCTGGGGGCTGAATGCCCGCAACTCACAGCTGACGGCTACCAACGAGCGGCTGGAGCAACTGGCAAACAGCAAAGACAGCCAGATAAACGATCTGCGCTCCAAGAACGACGACTTAGCCGCCAGCGTGAATGACCTGGTGAAGGCGGTCAATCAGCAAAACGAGGTGATGAGTCAGGTTGCAGAGCAGCGCGCCCTAACAGCAGACCAGAACCGGAAACTTCAGAATGAAATTAAGCAATACCTTGCGGCTGATAAAAACGCTGCCGCTCCTGTACCTCCTGATGCTGTTAAGCGGTTGCGAGACGCCGCGAAGTCAGCCAGTGGAGTACAGAACGATTAAGCAGACCCGGTTAAATCTGCCAGCGGACCTGACCAGCCCGATAAAGGCACCGGAACCCGCTAGCGCAATGAGCTATGGCGACTCGGTTGAATTGAACGTTGCGCTGTATGGCGTGGTTGAACAGTGCAATGTCGATCGCGCAGCAATCCGAAAGATACAGGCTGGTTCAGATTGATGCTCTGGACGGGATGGCAAAGGTTCAGATACTGGTGCAGTGAGATTGGTTTCGTTGACGCGTACTACAAGCTGAAGAAAGAATCCTCCGACAAGGGATAACGGTTAGCCACGCTGTGAAGCGTCGCGAAACTGGCTTACAATGCTGAAAACTCCAATCAGGAATGATTTATGAACAGCATGCTTAAATTGCGGATGTCAGCGCCAGATGTAAAAGTCACCGAGTTTTTACAAGAGAACAATAAGCAAGCAGTGCTCGACGCGCTGGAACGAGCGCACTTCCTGATAAGTAATGGCGATGCCAGCTATGAAACAAGCTCAACTATGGATTCTGTTGAGATCGTCATAATCCCAAGTGGAGAGTGATCATCAAGCCGCGCTTTGATGCACATCTTGCTGTGAGATAAAATCGCTTCACCCGGATTAATCCTAGCGCTATGTTGTGCTCTGACGACACACATGGATAGCGAGGCCAAATGAAGTATCTCATTCAAACGTTCATTGCTAAGAATGGTGATGGCGATTTAATCAAGTACGAAATTTATTCCAAGAGCAGAAAGCTGGATTATTACGATAAGGTGCCCGAAGGAAGTTGCCGGGTAATTTCTTATCAGCTCAGTGGGGATTCAATCAGCGTGCTGAATGAAGATGTCGATGTAAATGGACTATTCGAAGCGAATAGACCGAAGCCAAACACATGGTATTCAGATGGCCCTCATCGAGTGAATCTTGAAATGTTAATTGAATATTTAACTAAGAACACCTAACCGCCTAACGGCGGTTTTATTTTGTGCTGAAAACTGCGTTCACTGAGTTCAACTTTCAGCATAAACACAATGAATTATCGGTTGGCGATATCGCCATTGCCGAGGGTTATATCTATCTGACCAGCAGGAAATGCTAAATGGAAGTAGTGATTAACGGTGTTCCATACGCACCAGTATCTGATCGCGCTTCAAATATCGGCATAGCAATCAGCACCCATAACCGCCATGACGTTTTAGCCCGCGCTATTGAGCATCAGCTTAAATATCTCCCAGCCGGTGCGCTGGTGGTTGTCGTTGATGACGGGTCATCCAATCCAGTTGCTGTTCCCGATGGTGTGAAATCCATTCGCAGTGACATGTCACGCGGTATCGTTGCAGCGAAGAATGCCAGCTTAGAAGCACTGATAAATGCTGGGTGTGAGCATCTGTTTTTGTGGGACGATGACGCATGGCCTATCGCTGGTGGATGGGAGCAGCCATACATCGAATCACCTGAGCCGCATCTTGCTTATCAGTTTCAGGACTTCGCAACCGGCAAGAAGCTGAATGATATTGCCGAGCTTTACCGTGACGGTAAGCATGTCGCTTATACCGGCCAGCGCGGCGTGATGCTGTATTACCACCGCAGCGCGATTGAAAAAGTTGGTGGCTTCGACTCCATTTATGAACGTGGCATGTATGAGCACTCCGATCTGGCGCTGCGCATCCACAATGCTGGGCTAACGAGTTGGGCGTTTGCTGATGTGGTCGGTTCGGAAAAGCTGATTTATTCGCTTGATGAGCATGAGGCGGTAGAGCGTTCGGTTCCAAAGCCTGACCGCGAGGCGCAGGTTAAACGTAACGTCACTATTCATAACAAACGCCGCGATGATGGTTACACAGGGTATGCGGAGTACCGGCAGAAGGATAACGTTGTGATTACTACGTTTCTGACAAGCCAGCCTGACCCGCAGCGCGGTACCAAAATGACTGCATCACCTGAGTTGCTGGATAAGTGGACATCGTCAGTTAAAGGCAACCATGCGGTTGTGCTGACCGACTCCATCAGTTCAGTGCATGTTGGTGTAAGTACTGTGGCCGTTTCTGACGTGAAGATGAACGTTTATTTCCGGCGCTGGCTGCATATCTGGCAACACCTTCGCGATCACCCTGAATATCACTTCGTATGGTGCACTGATGGCACAGACGTTGAGATGCTGCGTGAGCCGTGGACAGAGATGGAGCAGGGCAATATTTACGTTGGCTCCGAGCCAAAAACATACGCTGATGCGTGGGCTAAGCAGAACCATCCCGAAACAATTTATCAGTCGTTCCTCGCTGATCATCAACATGATGTGATGCTCAATGCTGGCTTGCTCGGTGGCTCACGCGCTGACGTGATGGCTATTGCTCATGGCATTGTCCGTTTGTATTACCAGATTGAATCGCTGCGCTTCTGGCAGAAAGAGAAAGCCGCTGCTGCCGTGGGTGACATGATCGCCTTTGGCATTGTCGCGCATCGATACGCTGACAGGCTGGTGACTGGACCTCGCGTTCACACAGTCTTTAAGACGGATGGCATCGGTAAGGAGTTTGCATGGTGGAAACACAAGTAAAGTTTGCCATCGTGGCACACGAGTCGCGCTTAGATATGGCAGTAGCACTTGCCGCTGGCCTTCCTAATTATCAAATCTTTGTTGATCGCGAATCGAAGGGTGCCAACGCCAATCATCTGCGCGCATTACGCTGGGCATCCACGCAGGATTGCCGGGTTGTGATTATGGAAGATGATGCGCTGCCTGTGTCGGGCTTCACTGACAAAGTGACTGACTGGCTGACGCGATTCCCTGATGAACTGGTCAGCTTCTATCTTGGCACCGGCAGGCCACCGCAGTATCAAAAAGAGATTGCTGGCTTGCTGGTGCATGCTGACCGCACTCACGGTGATTACATCTCACTTAGTAAACTAATTCATGGTGTTTGCTATAGCCCGCCGAGAGACAAACTCCAGCAGGTCGTAAG
>NZ_DAMBSA010000038.1:0-18387 GCF_032054795.1 Pantoea sp. CTOTU49201 | reverse complement strand
ACCCTACGAAAAACGCGCCAGTCCTTTGTAGGGTCGCCATTTATGGTGACCGAAATACGCTTAACTGACGAGCATTACGCCATTCATGGCGACCTGATTACAACGCCACCCTTTACCGCGTACTAAAACCGGCAACGCGGTGTGCTGCATTCGATATTACAGCTGTCGGAAACGCGCGTGGTACTTATTAGTCATCGCTGCATACAGGCAAAAATCCATTAAGGGGAAAACGATGCCGAGCATCATGACTAACGGAATTCGCACCCATTACGACATCGCGGGACGTGGGCCGGCCATCATTTTCGTCTCCGGTCTCGGCGGCACCGCCGCGTACTGGCAGCCGCAGGTCAATGCCTTCGCGGACGAGTTTACCGTGGTGACCTACGATCAACGCGGTGCGGGGCAATCCGATCATCCCGCTGGCCCGTACAGCATCGAAACATTGGTGGATGATCTGCAGGCACTGATTGCCGGGTTGGAATTGGATCGCCCGATTTTAGTAGGGCACTCTACCGGCGGTGCAATCGGCCAAATTCTGGCGTCGCGCCATCCGCAACTGCTGGCGGGCATGGTGCAGTACGCCAGCTGGGCCAAATCCGATATGCATTTCAACTGGTGCTTCCGCATGCGCCGTGCGCTGCTGCTTGGCAGCACGCTGGAGGAGTATGTACACGGCAGCGCACTGTTCCTCTATCCGCCAGAACACATCAAAGCCAACGCCGACACTTTATCGCCCGCGCTGCTCGCCTCCGCCACGCGCTTTCCGGCACGCGACGTGGTGCTAAGCCGCATCGACGCGATTATGGCGCACGATGCCAGCGCGGCACTGCCAAAAATCCAGACGCCAACGCTGGTGATGTGCGCGCAAGACGACATCCTCACGCCGCCGTATCAATCGCGGCTGCTGGCCGAAAACATCCCCGGCGCGCAGCTGAAAATCGTGCCGCAGGGCGGCCACAGTTTTTCAGAAACCGAAACGCCGCTGTTTAACCAAATTACCCGCGACTTTATGGCGAGCCTGCACTCGCCAGCGAACTGAATCGAGGAATCTGACATGACTGACAAGAAGAATGTTGAGTTCGGCGTATTTTTGCCGGTCGGCAACGGTGGCTGGATCACTTCGACCACCAGCCCGCAGTTGCCCGCGACCTACGATTACAACAAACAGGTGGCGATCCTCGCGGAACAACTCGGGTTTGACTTCGCGCTGTCGATGGCGAAGTGGCGCGGCTACGGCGGCCCATCGCAGCATTGGGACGTGACGCTGGAAAGCCTGACCACCATGGCCGGTATCGCCGAAGCCACCAGCCGCATCGGCGTGTGGGGCACGGTTCACACCATGGTGTTTCATCCAGCGGTAGTAGCAAAAATGAGTGCGGTGCTGGACCAAATCTCTAAAGGCCGCTTTGGCCTGAATATCGTGTCCGGCTCTAATCCCAGCGATCAGGGGCAAATGGGATTGTGGATGGACCTCGATCACGCCGAGCGTTACGAACTGGCCGCCGAGTGGCTGACGGTGCTGAAGCGTTTGTGGACCGAAGATCGCGTTGACCACAAAGGCAAGCACTACGAGCTGATCGACTGTATGTCGAACCCGAAACCGGCCGCGCCGCCGCCGATTATCTGCGCGGGCGCGTCGGATCGTGGCTTCCTGTTTACCATGGATCACTGCACCGGCAGCTTTATGCTCGGTTCGGACCATGACGACTTCATCAAAACCGGGCTGCGTGCCAAAGAGCTGGCCGCGCAGCAGGGCAAACCCGATTTCAAAACCTACGGCTTGTTCACCATCGTACCGGGCGCGACCGATGCCGAAGCGCATGAGCGTGTGGCGCTGTATGACGCGGGCGTTGACACCATCGCGCTGGATAACCAGACGCGCGAATACTCCGGCGATAAAAGCTTTAAGCAGAACACCATGGCGCAGCGCTTTGTTTCGCAGGGCGAGCAGCGCAATTCGATGACGCGCGCCGCATTGGTGGGATCGCCAGAAACTATCGGCACCAAGCTGGCCGCCATTATCAAAGGCGCGCAGCTGGATGGCGTAACGGTGATTGTGCCGGACTTTATTGACGATCTGCGCGTCGTCGGCACCGAGGTGCTCGAAGTGCTGGAGCAGCACGGCGTCAACACCAACGCGCGTACCTATCAAAACAAGTAGGGTCGCCATTTATGGCGACCACATAAACCAGGTGCGCATGAATGCGCCCCCTACGAATTCACACAACGATAAATCCACCTTTTCCGCGATGCGGATTGCCAGGAGTCGAGCGATGAAAATGAAGATGATGTTGGCTGTTGCGGTAGCGGCTGCGATCGGTTGCAGCGCGGGGGCACAAGCAGATGACAGCAAACCGCGCGTCGCGGCGCTGTTCACCCAAACCGTCACCCAAGGTTCCTGGGATATGGCGGGTTATGCCGCCTTCAAATCGATGGCCACTAAAGAAGGTTTCACGCCGAGCTATCTCGAACACACTACGTACGAAGCGGCGCCTTCGGTATTGCGCCAGCTGGCGTCAGACGGCGTGAAGCTGATCATCGCGCACTCATCCGGCTATTCGGCGGCGATCAAAGAAGTAGCGCCGTCATTCCCTAACACCCAGTTCGTGCTCTACTCCTACGAAGGTTCCACCAACGATCTGCCGAACTATTCGGCGTGGTCGGTGGATTGGGATGAGTACGGCTTTGTGCTCGGCGCATTGGCGGCATCAGCGAGTAAAACCGGCCATATAGCGGTGATCAGTGGCGAACCGATTCCCTCGGCGGAGCGCACCGTGCAGTTCATCAAAAAAGGGGCTGCCTACGTTAATCCGAAAGTGGTGGTGGATTCTGCCTATGTCGGCTCGTTCACCGATGTGGCGCGCGCCAAAGAGATTGCGACCGGTGCGATTGCGCGCGGTGCGGATTTCGTCATTCCATCAGCCGACACCGCTGACGCCGGTATTCAGCAGGCCGCCGATGAAGAGGGCGTGTTAACCATCGGTTCTTACACCGACCAAGCCAAATCCTTCCCCAATTCGATCATGACCTCAACGGTGATGAACTTTGATAAATCCTACGCCGACATCGGCAAGCATTATGCCGATCACCAGTTAGGCAATCGCATCATCACCGAAAACCTGAAAACCAACGGCTGGACGCTGTCGAAGCCGTTTGCTCACGTCGATAAAGCCGTGCAGGACAAGGTGTTTAAGGTGATGGACGACATCAAATCCGGCAAGGTCAAGATTGAGGACTAACGCCATGTCCAGCCCGCTCATCGAACTCGATCACGTCTCGAAGCGCTATCCCAATGGCTTCCAGGCGCTGGACAAAGTGTGTCTGTCGCTGTTCCCCGGAGAGATTCACGCGCTGCTGGGTGAGAACGGAGCGGGCAAATCCACATTAATGAACATTCTGTATGGCGTGCATGAACCGAGTGAAGGCGGCGTGCTGATGAATGGTCGGCAGGTGATTCACCGGCGACCGGCCGATGCCATTGCTAACGGCATTGGCATGGTGCATCAGCATTTTAAACTGGTGGCTCCATTTAGCGTGGCGGAGAACCTGGCGCTGGTGGCACGCGGCGAGCAGCGCAAAGCCTTTCGTCGCCACGCCGATATCCGCGCCTTTATGCAGCGTTACGGCGTTGATCTTGATCCGGCGGCAGTTGTCGGTCACTTGCCGCTGGCGTTGCAGCAGCGGGTGGAGATCCTCAAAGCGCTGGTTAATGACACACGCGTGCTGCTGCTGGATGAGCCGTCCACCATTCTGACGCCCGCTGAAGTCACCGCGCTCTACGTCACGCTGCGCCGCATCTGTGCCAGCGGAACGGCGGTGGCGGTGGTGACGCATAACGTCGATGAAGTGCTGGCGAATGCCGATCGTTACACCATTCTGCGCCGTGGCAAAACCAACGGCAGCGGATTAACGCACAGCTGCACGCCGGATGAGCTGGTGGAGCGTATTGTCGGACGCGCCGTCAGCAGCGGCACGCGGCTCGGCCAGCAGCGCAGCGGCGGCGCAGAGCAGATGCGCCTCAGCAACATTCAGCTGCGACCTGGCAGCGGTTCACCAGGTTTGCACGACATCAATCTCACGCTGGCGGCGCGCGAAGTGGTTGGCGTGGCGGGCGTGGAAGGCAACGGACAGAGCGAACTGTTCGCCATTCTGGCGGGTGAACTGCAACCGGAAGGCGGCGAAGTGGTGCGAGCTAGTGACAATGTCACGTTAGCCTTGGTACCTCAGGATCGCCATCACGAAGGTTTATCGCTTGATCTGCCGGTGTCACACAACTTGCTCTATCCCGAAATTATGCGAGGCGCATATCGCCGCGCTGGATTGCTCGATCACAAGGCGATTGCCACACGCGCCGTGGAGATGCTCGCGCAGTCGGATATTCGCACCCATTCGCACGCCAGCCCGGCGCGTTCGCTGTCTGGCGGTAATCAGCAAAAGATCGTGGTGGCACGCGCGCTGGCGCAGGACGCGTCGATTATCGTGGTGTATCAGCCAACGCGCGGCCTGGATATGGCGGCGGCAGAAGCGGTGCTGATGCGCCTTGCCGAGGCGGCAGATGCCGGCACCACCGTGATTATCATCTCTTCGAATATCGAAGAGTTAATTCGCATTTCGGATCGCATCGTGGTGATGAACGGCGGCAGGATTACCGGCGCCGTAGCGGGAGATGAGATGAATATTGAACGAATTGGCACCCTGATGACGTCGGGTCGCGCTGCGCAGCTCGCAGGAGGTTTGCATGTCTGATTCCGTTACTACGCTGGCGCAAACCAGCGCCTCGTTGCGCCGCTTACTCGCGCAGCTCAGCGCATCGCGATCGTTGTGGATCACGCTCAGCGCTTTTGTCGGCTCGCTGATCATTGGCTTAGCGCTGATTGCGGCCATGGGCGTGCCGATGCGGGCGGCAATGTCCACCGCGTTTGACGGCGCATTCGGTACACTGCGCGCGCTGTCCGACACGTTGGTGTTTATGACGCCGCGCCTGCTGGTGGCGCTGGGCGCGTTGATCGCCATTCGTGGCGGCATGTTTAATCTCGGCGGCGAAGGGCAGCTGCAGATGGGCGCGATTGGTGCGATGCTGCCGTTTCTCGCCTTTGGTGATGTCGGCGCGGCGCTGCTGCCGCTGTCGATCCTCAGCGGGGCGCTGTGCGGTGCGTGCTGGGGAGCAATTCCGGCGCTGCTAAAAGTGTGGCGCGGCATTGATGAAATTATTGTCACGCTGATGATGAATTTTATCGCCATCTACCTGCTGAAATATCTGGTGCAAGGTCCAATGCGACCGGCCAACTCCAACTTCAATATGTCAGCGCAGCTGCCCGCCGATGGCGTTTTTCAGCAGGTGATAGAAGGCACGCGTTTGCATGCTGGCGTGTTCCTCGCGCTGCTGATCGCGCTGGCGGTGTGGGTGATGCTCAATCACAGCGCTTTCGGACTCAAACTGCGCGCTAGTGGGCAGAGTCCGCGCTTTGTGCGCTTACAGGGGCAATCCGCCGCCAAAACCGTGCTCTCCAGCATGGCGATCTCCGGCGCAGTGAGCGGCCTGGCCGGCACCTTTGAAGTGCTCGGCGTGCAATATCGGCTAATTGATGGCTTCTCGTCGGGGCTCGGCTTTGAAGGGTTAGCGGTGTCGTTTCTGGCCGGATTGCAGCCGTTTGGCGCGGTAATCGTCTCACTCTACTTCGGTGCCATCAACAGCGCTGCGCTGGCGCTGCAAACCACTTTTTCCATCCCGGCGGCGCTTGCTGATGTACTGGGCGGCATGCCGATTCTGATTCTGGCGGTGCTGAGCGGCGTGATGTTGGTGAAAGGGAGGCCGGTATGGAATTCAACACTGTAACCCTGGCGCTGTTTCTGGCGGGCGGATTGCGGCTGTGCGTGCCAGTGCTACTGGCGGCGCTGGGTGAAACCGTTTCCGAACGCGCGGGCGTGTTCACCATTGGGTTGGAAGGCTTGATGCTGTTTGGTGCTTCTTCTTCGGCACTGGGACTGGCGCTGACCGGCTCGCCGGTGTTGGCGCTGGGTGCGGGCATGTTGGGCGGATTGCTGGCTGCGCTGCTGCTGGCATTAGGCACGGTGCTGGCACGCGCCAACCAGATCGTGATGGGCATCGGCTTCAATCTGTTCGCGATTGGCGCGACCTCGCTGATTCGCCAGCTGTGGCTGAGCGGTGCGCCTGCCGCCGGATCGATGCGCTCGGTTTCGATGCTTAAGCTGCCGGGCTTATCCGATTTGCCGGTGGTGGGGCGTGCGCTGTTTTCCCAGAGCCCGGTGTTCTATCTGGCGGTAGTGATCGCCATTGCGCTGTGGTGCCTGCTGCGTTTTACCCGCGCCGGATTGCTGCTGCGTGCGGTGGGTGAAAACGCCTTAGCGGCCGATGCCGCCGGGCATTCTGTGCTGAGCATTCGCTTCAGCGCCACGTTGTTCACCGGACTGATGGCGGGCTTGGGCGGCGCGTACCTGTGCATCGTGGCTTCTGGCGGCACCTTCGTCGACAACATGACCGCCGGTCGCGGCTATCTGGCCATCGCCATCACCATTTTTGCCCGCTGGATGCCGCTGCGCGTGCTGATCGTCGCCATCGTGCTGGGTCTGCTCGAAGCGTTGCAGTTCCAGGGCCAATATCTCGGCGTGGATATCGCGCCATCGCTGCTGATGGCAATGCCATTTGTGGTGGCGCTGATTGCCTGGATCATGATGGGCAAAGCCGGTGCGGCACCGGGAGATTTAGGCCGACCTTTCTTACGTCATTCAGGGCGTTAATCTTTTAATTTTTCAGGAGAAACAGATGAATCAGGCAATCAATCCCGAAGGTTGGATTATCGGTAAAACTGCGACCGGCCTCAATCACCTCAACTGGGGCGTAAAAGCGGGCAATCATGTGTATGTCGCGGGGATGTTATCGACCGATCCGGTGGATGGCAGCATCGTGGGCATCGGCGATATTGAAGTGCAGACGCGCCGCGTGCTCGACAGCATCAAAGTGGTGCTGGAAGCGGCGGGCAGCAGCATGGATCACGCAGTAATGAATCAGATCTTCCTGCGCGACCTCGATGATTACCACAAATTCAACGAAATCTACGTCACCTATTTCCCCGCGCTGCTGCCCGCCCGTTTCTGCGTGAAGCTGGAGATGGTGCGCCCCGAATTTCTGGTAGAAATCGCCACCACGGCAGTGATTCCAGCGTAACGCCGTAGGGTCGCCATTCATGGCGACCAGGTGCGCATAAATGCGCACCCTACAAAACCGGCGCAGGACAGTCGTAGGGTCGCCATTCATGGCGACCGCTGCCAATAATTAATGAGGATAATGGCATGCAATACCGATATCTCGGACGCAGCGGGCTAAAAGTGTCCGAAATCTGCCTTGGCACCATGATGTTTGGCGGTGCCACCGACGAAGAAACGTCGCGCCGCATTATTGCCGATGCGCGTGACAGCGGCGTCAACTTTATCGACACCGCCGATATGTACAACAAAGGCGAATCCGAGCGCGTGGTGGGTCGGGCGATTGCCACTGATCGTGATAACTGGGTGTTGGCAACCAAAGTCGGTAACCCGATGGGCGATGGCCCGAATCAGTGCGGCATGTCGCGCAAATGGATTCGCGAAGCGGTGCATGGATCGTTATCGCGTCTCGGCACCGATTACATTGACGTGCTTTACATGCACAAAGCGGATTTCAACTCGCCGCTGGAAGAGATGGTGCTGGCGTTTGCCGACCTGATTCGCGAAGGAAAAATCGGTTACTTCGCAGTCTCTAACTTCAAAGCGTGGCGTCTGGCGGAAACCGTACGCCTGGCGCGCGAAGCGGGCATTGCCGGACCGGTTGCCACGCAGCCGCTTTATAACCTTGCTAACCGTGAAGCCGAGGTGGAAATTCTGCCATCGGCAGCCTATTTCGGCGCAGGCGCGGTGTGTTACAGCCCGCTGGCGCGCGGCATCCTGACGGGAAAATATCGCGTGGGTGCCGCGCCCGACAGTGACAGCCGCGCCGGGCGTGCCGATCCGCGCATGATGGAAGCGGAATGGCGTCCGGAATCACTTAGAGTAGCAAGCGAACTGGCGGCTTACGCAGAACGCAGCGGACGTCAGCCCGCGCATGTGGCGCAGATGTGGGTGATGCGTAATCAGTTGGTGACCAGCACGCTGGTGGGGCCGCGCACTTTTGAGCAGTGGCGGGATGGCATTGCCGCGCTGGATTGTCCGTGGTCAGCGGAAGACGAAGCGTTCTGCGATCGGCTGGTTTCGCCGGGTAAAGGCTCCAGCCTTGGTCCGGTCGATCCGCATCATCCTGTTGAAGGCCGAATTGTGCGCGAGCGTGCGTTATGACTGAAAACCCTATTATCCTTGCCGATGCTTATCGTGGCGGCATGCGCCAACTGGCGGCGGGCGTGTGCCTGATTACTGCCAGCTATCAGGGACAACCCGGCGGCATGATCGCCACGGCGGTAACGTCAGTGAGCGCTGAACCGCCGACTTTGCTGGTGTGCGTGAATCGCAGCGCATCCCTGTTTGCCATGATTGCCGAAAGCGGGCGCTTTTGCGTTAACCTGTTATCCGCTGATGCGCAGGCGTTAGTAGATGTGTTCAGCAATTCCGCCCGCCGCGATGAGCGGTTTCAACACGGTGAATGGCTGATGGCGGCCAACGGCGCGCCGCTGTGTGCGGAATCGTTGGTGTCGTTTGAGTGTAGTTTGGCGAAAATCGTGGATTGGCATACGCACGCGATTTTTCTCGGCGAAGTGACTGCGGTGTTGCATCCGCGGAGTGATGCGGCACCAATGGTGTATCACAATCGGGGATTTCATGAGTTGGTGTAGCGTGGTCGCCATAAATGGCGACCTTACAACGGCAACATAATTACTACATCAATCTCCAGCAGCAGCTCCGGCTCAGCCAGCGCGGCGATTTGAAACAGCGTGCTGGCGGGTAATTCCAGACCGGCAAAAAACTGCTGGCGCACCGGGTGAATTTCCGCCACCAGTGCTAAATCCGTCACATAAGTGGTGGTGCGTACAATCCAGTCGCGGTGCGCGCCCAATCCTTCCAGCAAGCGATCGATATTGGCATAAACCTGCTCGACCTGTTTCTTCATATCGCCAATACCCACCACATCACCGTTTTCATCCCACGCCACCTGGCCAGTAGGAAACACCGGCGTGCCCGGACGAATTTTTACATGATTGTAATAGCTGCGCGCCTTCAGGCCAGCGGGATTAATGATGCTCATCATGCTCCTTAATTGTGGGTAATTTCGGGCCAATAACGGGTTAAGGCTATCATTGACCAGAGCCAGCGTGTAATCGTATTTCGGCTACGCGGTGTTGCGCGATAAGCAACGCGGTTTGCAGTGGGCTTATCTATTTCAAAGCGAAATAAACATTTATCGCTAACTTTATGCTGATTATGAATTTCATCCTTTTAACCCGATCTTGTATGGTGCGTTAAAGATTTTTAAACCTTTGCATTATAAGAATTAATTATTGCTATTTTATTTTTCACCTGGGGTAAATCATGATTAATATTAAATCTCTCATTACGGGAGCGGTTCTATCGTCTGCATTAATAACGACATCCGTTTATGCTCAGGAAGAGGCTGGCGTTGCGGCTAAATTTAATTTTCAGGTGAAATCTGATGCAAAATTACTGTCTTTATTACCGCAAGAGATCATTCAAAAAGGTTATGTGATTGCCGGAACCAATCCTAATACACCGCCCACCACGTTTTTCCTGGAAGATAATAAAACCTTATCCGGTCGCGACGTCGATATCATGAATGCAATTGGTCAGCGTTTGGGGTTAAAAGTCATCTGGAAGGATACTGGCGGTTTCGACAACATTATTCCCGGATTAAAAACCGGTCGCTTTGATGCGGTGCTGTCTAATATTCGACCGAGCCAAAAGCGTTTTGCGCAAATCGACTTCGTTAGTTATTTCGACAGTTCACGCCAGGCGGTGATTTCACGAAAAGATAAAAATGTGCCGCCGTTTACCCGCTTAACCGCGCTCTGCGGTGAAACCGTCGGCGCGGGCGTGGGCACGGCGCAGATTGAGTTTCTCAACGAAGCCAGCAAAACCTGCATCAGTGAAAATAAACCGGCGATTCAGGTTGCGGTATTCCCGAGCCGTCCTGATGGCGTGGTCGCGGTATTGAGCGGCAGAACATCGTTTTATTATGGCCCGTGGGAAGGGTTGGCGTATCAGGCCGCGCAGCTGAAAAATCTGGCGATTACCGGTGAAATTAGCGTGCAGGAACCACCGATGTCGATTGGATTACCGAAGGGATCGCCAATTGAGAAGGCGGTGCAGGCCGCGTTGAATTCATTAATTCAGGATGGCACTTACCAAAAAATCCTCGATCACTGGTTTATTGGTTACGGTGCGGTAAAAGAAGCCAAACTTAATGAAGACGTGTTCGCTAAACAGTCATAGGAAAAGGTATGAGCGGTTTCCGCATCGTTAACAGAACACGTAAAGCCAGTGCGCAGCAGATAGCGGCCTATCAGGATTTGCCGGTGGCGAATATCAGCGATGCGATGCAGCGCTTAACGTCGGGCGGGGCCAATCTGCGGCCTTATCACGCCGGTGGCTATATGGCGGGCGTTGCGCTCACCGTTAAGTGTCGGCCCGGTGATAATTTGCTGGTGCATTACGCTTTGAATATTGCTGAACCCGGCGACGTGATTGTGGTGGACGCCGGTGGCGATGTGACCAACGCGATTGTCGGTGAGCTGATGCTGACCTATGCGGCGAAGAAGCGCATCGCTGGCGTGGTAATCAACGGCGCGGTGCGCGACAGCCGAAGTATCCGCAACAACGCTTTGCCGGTCTATGCGGCGGGTGTTACCCATCGCGGGCCTTATAAAGACGGACCGGGCGAAGTGAATGTGCCGATTTCGATCAATGGCATGGTGATTGGAGCGGGGGATCTTATCGTGGGTGATGATGATGGCGTGCTGTGCGTGCCTTTTGATCACATCGATGAGATTCACGCACTGGCCAGCGCGCGACACAGCGGTGAAATCGCCAAACTGCAGGCCATCGCCGAAGGACGCAATAAGCGCGATTGGGTCGAGAAGAAATTGCGCGAACTAGGCTGCATTTTCCCAACGTAGGGTCGCCATTTATGGCGACCAAAATCATCAGCCATGCACTTGCTGCGTGCGCCGATCCCGCACCGTGACATACAAAAACGCCAGCACAAACAGCGCCGCGTAGATCACCACAATGGTTGGGCCCGGCGCGCTATCTAGGAAGAACGAGGCGTATACGCCGCTGAAACCTGTCACCATCGCAATGCCAATCGCCAGCAACATCACCTGCACGAAACGGCGCGCCAGCAGCAAGGCGATAGCGCCGGGCGCGATCAGCATGGAAATTGACAGGATCACGCCCACCGATTTCAGCGCGGCGACGATGGTTAGCGAGATCAAACACAGCAAACCGTAATGCATCAATTTGCCGTTGATGCCGCAGGCGCGCGCCTGATTGGGATCGAACGCGTGCAGAAGCAAATCTCGCCACTTAATACCAATCAGCACGCTGACAATCACCGCGATGGCCGCTGTCTGGATGATATCCGCCAGGCTGATGCCTAACATATCGCCGAACAAAATGTGGTCGAGATGTACTTCAGGCTGAAGTTTCAGGTACAGCACCAAACCGGCGCCAAACATGCCGGAGAAGACGATGCCCATTACCGTATCGGGTTTGATGCGGCTGTTTTCGCTGATGTAGCCGGTTGCGACGGCGCACAGCATCCCGGCGACAAACGCGCCGATGGCGTAGGGCAAGCCAATCAGCCAGGCGATCACCACGCCAGGAAACACCGCGTGGCTCATCGCATCACCGAGCAATGACCAGCCTTTCAGCACCAGAAACGCCGACAGCATTGCGCACGGCAGCGACAGCACCAAAGTGGTGATAAGCGCCATGTTCATGAATTCGAACTTGAAAGGACTCAACAATAATTCAGCCATTTACGCCGTCCTCCAGGGTCTGACGTGCACGGCGGCGCGCAGCCAGCACGCCATGTTTTGGCGCGAAGACAAAGGCCACTAAAAATACCAGCGTCTGCGCCACCACAATTACGCCGCCGGTCGCGCCATCAAGGAAATAGCTGCTCCATGCGCCGAGGAAACTGGTGATGCTGCCAATGGCGACGGCGATCATTAACAGGCGCGGGAAACGGTCGGTCAGCAGATAGGCGGTCGCGCCGGGCGTCACCACCAGACAAATCACCATAAACGCGCCGACGGTTTGCAGCGCGGCAACGGTGGACGCCGAGAGCAGGGTAAAGAACAGGATCTTCAGCCGCAGCGTATTCAAACCGAGTGAACGCGCATGGCTCTCGTCGAAGAAGGTCACCATCAGATCTTTCCACTTCAATAGCAAAATGGTCAGGGTGATAAAGCCAATCGCGCCGAGTTGCCAGATATCGGCAGGCGCAACCGACAAAATATTGCCTAGCACGATGGTTTGAATATTCACCGAAGTGGGATTAAGCGACACCAGAAACAGGCCGATGCCGAAAAACGACGAGAAAATCAGGCCGATGATGGCATCTTCTTTTAAGCGCGTGCGCTGATTGAGGAACAGCATGCTGCCCGCCGCCAGCCCGCCGGAGAGAAACGCACCGAGCGAAAAGGGCAGTCCGAGCATATACGCGCCCGCCACGCCGGGCACAATCGAGTGCGACAGCGCATCGCCGATCAGTGACCAGCCTTTCAGCATCAGGAAGCAGGAGAGAAATGCGCAAATCGCGCCGACCAGCGCCGCGATCCACATCGCATTCAGCATGTATTGATAGCCAAACGGTTCAATAATCCACGACATGGTTCGCTCCCCGGTCCGGATTTTTGTCTTTCATCAGCTGCATCAACACCGCGTTACGCTCATGCAGCGCGCCATCAAAGGTCTGCGCCAGATTGTCGGCGGTGAAAGTGTCATGCAGCAGGCCGCTCGCCAGCACGGTGTTTTTCACCAGCACGCAGCGATCGCAGAAATCGGGGATGGCGTTGAGATCGTGGGTGGAAACCAGCATTGTGCGGCCTTCGTCGCGCAGCTCTTTCAGCAGGGCGATAATCGCGGCTTCGGTTTTAACATCCACGCCGGTAAACGGCTCATCCAGCAGGATAATTTGGCCACTTTGCGCCAGCGCGCGCGCCAGAAACACGCGTTTCTTTTGCCCGCCCGACAGCTCGCCAATCTGACGATGACGATAGGCGCTCATTCCCACGCGTTCCATCGCCTGATCTACGCTGTGTTTGTCGGCGGCTCGCGGAATACGCAGCATGCCCATATAGCCGTAGCGGCCCATCATCACCACATCTTCCACTAATACCGGGAAGCTCCAGTCCACTTCCTCCGCTTGTGGAACATAGGAAACGATGTTGTGTTTCAGCGCCTTATTGGCCGGCATGCCTGCCAGCGTTACTGCGCCCGAGGAGAGCGGCACAAATCCCATGATTGCTTTGAACAGCGTGGATTTGCCGGAACCGTTAACACCAATCAGCGCGGTGATGCTGCCTGCGGGCACGCTAAAAGAGGCTTTGCGCAGCGCCGTATGGCCGTTTCGGTAGGTGACACCGACATTCTCGACGAGTAAACCTGCGGCTGGGTTCATTTCTGGCTTCCTTCTGTGATGCCTTTCACCACGGTTTCAGTGGTGACGCGCAAGAGATCCAGATAGGTCGGCACCGGGCCATCGCTGTTGCTCAGCGAATCGACGTACAACACGCCGCCGTAATGAATGCCGGCTTCACGCGCCACTTGCTGAGCGGGTTTGGCAGAGATGGTGCTTTCACTAAAGATGGCAGGGATTTGATGATCGCGCACCGCATCGATCACTTTACGCACCTGCTGCGGCGTGCCTTGTTGATCGGCGTTAATCGGCCATAAGTAGAGTTCTTTCAAAGCGAAATCGCGCGCCAGATAAGAGAAAGCACCTTCACTGGTCACCAACCAACGTTTATCAGCGGGCAGCTTGTCGATAGCAGCTCGCATCGGCGCGATGGTTTGTTGAATCTGCGCTTTGTAACGCTCGGCGTTGGCCTGATAAATCGCGGCATTGGCGGGATCGTATTTTTGCAACGCGTTGCGGATGTTATCGACGTAGATCAGCGCGTTATCCGGCGACATCCACGCATGCGGATTGGGTTTGCCGTTGTACGGGCCTTCAGTAATGCCCATCGGCTCAATGCCTTCTGTCACGGTAACCTGCGGCACATCCTTGAGGCGCTGGTAAAAGCGGCTGAACCACAGTTCCAGATTAAAACCGTTTACCAGAATCAGATTGGCACCTTGCGCGCGACGAATATCGCCTGGCGTGGGTTGGTATTCGTGGATTTCTGCGCCGGTTTTGGTAATCGACGTCACGTCCGCGGCATCACCCGCAACGTTTTTCGCCATATCGGCGATCACCGTAAAAGTGGTCACCACTTTGAGTTTTTCAGCCGCTGATGCGGTAAACGCGCTGAGTGACAGCAGGATGGCGATCGCAGGCAAGAGGCGTTGAGTGAACATGATCATCTCCAGAGAAATATAGCCAATGCTATAATATATAGCTGATGCTATCTATATGAGTCATTTTTGTTCACAACGCCAGTATCTAGACGAAAATTTACGAAATGGGAACGGTAAATAAAGACAGGCTTTTGTCGGGTGCGCATCTCTGCGCACCGGGGAAGTCAGCGCATTAATCAGTTGGCGTCAAAAATCACATACAACTTGCGCATGGTGTTTTCAATTACCCAGGTGCCTTCGGTATTGGCTTCAAAGAACAACGAATCGCCGGGTTTGAAATGTATCGTCTCTTCGCCATCCGGCGTGAAAGAGCCGTTGCCGTTGAGGAAGTGCATGACTTCGGCCTGTTTCACCGAGCGGCGATAGGAACCGACGCCGCATTCGAATATTCCGGTATCGATATCTTCTTTACCGGGAATCACTTTTTGAATGCCGGATAAAGCAATGCTGCCGGTGCCAGGCAAACCTTCTACGCTACCCCAATCTTCCATTGATGGAATGACGGCGGGTTGGGTGATTTTTTGGACTTTCATTATTTTCCTCTGAATTAAGTGGTGTGCGGTTGAGATTCCAGGTCGCCATGAATGGCGACCCTACGGCAACAGTCGCAGGTGGTGGAAACCACGTTGCCCAGCACGCGGCGCAGAAAATCCTGGGTGCGGGGCTCCTGCGGTTTTAGCAGGATTTGATCGGCGGGACCTTGTTCGACAATTTGGCCGCTGTGCAGGAAACAGACGCGATCAGCGACTTCACGCGCAAACTGCATTTCATGCGTCACAACAATCATCGTCATGCCTTCACGCGCCAGATTGCGCATCACCTGCAGCACTTCGCCCACCAGTTCCGGATCGAGCGCTGAGGTCGGTTCATCAAACAATATCGCTTTCGGTTGCAGCGCCAGCGTGCGGGCAATTGCCACGCGCTGCTGCTGGCCGCCTGAAAGCTGCGTTGGCCACGCGTTGATCTTCTCTGCCAGCCCAACCATCGCCAGCAGATCTTTGGCGCGCTTCTCCGCCACATGACGCGGTTCGCCATTGACGTGCATCGGGCCTTCCATCACGTTCTCTAATACGCTTCGATGCGGAAAGAGGTTGAAGCGCTGGAACACCATGCCAATCTGCCGACGCAAATCGTTGATGCTTTTGTGTTTGTTATTGACACGCTGGCCCAGCACGTTGATGTCGCCGCCTTCGTAAGTTTCCAGGCCATTGATGCAGCGCAAAATGGTTGATTTCCCCGAACCCGACGGGCCGATCAAACACACCACTTCGCCTTCGCTGACGTTGAAACTCACGCCTTTCAGCACTTCGACATGGCCGAATTTTTTATGCACATCACGAATTTCAATCATCTCAGGCTCCTTTAATCTGGCGTTTTTCCAACTGCTTGGTCAGCGCCAGCAACGGCAGGCACAGCACCAGATAGAGCAGCGCCACCAGCGTATACACCGTGGTGTTATCAAAGGTGGACGCGGCAATCAGCTGGCCCTGACGCGTCATTTCGGTGACGGCAATGGTAGAGGCCAGCGCGGAATCTTTCAGCATCATCACCAGCGTGTTGCTGTAAGGCGGCAGGGCGACGTGAAACGCCTGCGGCAGCACCACGCGGCGCATCGCTTTCGGGAAACTCATGCCCATCGAACGTGCGGCTTCGAGCTGGCCGCGATCCACCGATTCAATGCCGGCGCGGAAAATCTCAGCGATATAGGTCGAAAAGCAGAAGGCGATACCGATTACGCTGGCCTGAAACGACGACAGCGTGATGCCAATATCGGGGAAGACAAAATAGATATAAAACAGCACCACAATCATCGGCAGGCCGCGCGTAATATTAATAACGGTCGCAATCGGCCAGGAAATTATTTTCCACGGACACATCTTCGCCGCAGCAAAAATCAGTCCCAATGGCGTGCTGATTATCAGGGACAAAATGGTGATGTAAATCGTCATTTCGGCCCCTTTTAACAGGAAGGGCAGATAAACGTGAATACTACTCCAATCCATGATAATCCCCTGCAGATAAATTTCATTATAATGAATATCCCCGATGGCGAATCACTGTCAATCTTTACCCGCCGAACAGAGATAGCTTTTACTTATTGTCGTCATACGAATAGGCTATAGGTTAAATAACGCTTGTTATCAAAGGGGTTAATCCGTAATTGTGAATTAACGCAGTGTGATTAAATAAAACATTGACAGATGCCTGACTAATTTCATTATAGTGAAAATGACGTTCGCCCTTTTCATTTGATTCAGGAGTGAGTTATGTCTGCTAATCGTTCCCGGTTATTATTCGCGTGTCTGGCGGCTGCATTTAGCCTCAATGCTCAAGCGGCGGCGCTGACCGCCGGTTCACCGCCTTCCAGTGCCCCAACCACTTTTCTCGATACCCAAAGCGGCAAAATTGAAGGCTTTATGCCGGATGTGGCAGCCGAAGTGGCGAAGCGCCAGCACCTCGATATTAATTACACCGCCATCCCATTCTCCACGCTGATTCAATCGGTGATTGCCGGCAAAATTGACATGATTGTGGCCGGTATGACGCCCACCGAAGAACGTGCGAAACGCATTACGTTTTCGCAGCCGGTGACCGCGTTTGGCGCGGGTTTGGTGGTGCGTGACGACAACAAAAAGACCTATAACTCGTGGCAGGATGTGAAAGGTGACATCGTCGGCACCATGGCGGGCACCGATTACACCCAAAGCCTGATGGCGAGCGGCATCGCCAAAGAGGTGAAGGTTTATGACAGTCCGGCGGATATGACGCGCGATTTATCGCTCGGACGTATTGCGGCGGGCATGAATGATTATCCGATCCTCAAAGCGCAGGAAAAAGCCGGCGGCCTGAAAGGCATGCACGTTATTGACGGTTATAAACCTGAACATGTTTCGCCGATGGCGTTTGGCGTGAAAAAGGGCAACGATCAATTAATGGCACAGATCAATAGCGCGCTGACCGCGATGAAAGAAGACGGCACTTTGCAAACCATTAAAACCAAATGGGGCATGCCATAACGTCGCTGCGGCATATTTTGCTGTCTCGCACCGGTAATTTCAGCGATAAACACAGTATCAGGGAAATAAACGCGGCGACTGCGCTGTGCGAAATTGGATAAAGTTATCCGCTGGAAGGGTAAAAACCGATGAACAAAGTGAGTATCAGTGACGAAGCAACGGATGCGCAGGACGCGGATATTGGATCGCGCCTGAAACGGATTCGTAAGGCGCGCAATATGACCATCACTGATTTGGCGCAGCTGGCGAATGTGTCTGCTGGCGCTATCAGCCAGATCGAGCGCAACCTGACGAATCCCACCGTGCGCGTGTTAGAGCAGCTGAGATTGGTGTTAAAAGTGCCGCTTTCAGCGTTCCTGGAAGAGAATCAAACCAATCTGCGCGGCGCAGAACATTATGTGCGTCGCGCCGTTGAGCGGCCGCATTTTAATGTCGGCAAGCGCGGGATCTCCAAGGAGATGCTGTCGCCGTCAGGCGATCACGATTTGCAGTTTATGTTTATCAATGTGCCGCCGGGCGTGCGTTCCGATGAGATGTTGATGGGCAAGGGTGAGAAGGCCGGATTGGTGATGGAAGGTGAGCTGACGCTGGAGATTGATGGCGACAGCGCCATCTTAACCGCAGGCGACAGCTTCCAGTTCCAGAGCCATTTACCGCACAACATTTTTAACCATAGCGCGAGTGAAGCCAGAGTATTGTGGATCATGCACATTCCCTCTGAACATCATTTGTGATTTCGTCACCGACGTGGCGTGCAGGACTTGAGACGATGCGCATAAAAATTAATGCAGTAGCAGACAGTGAACGCTTTCCCGAATCCGTTGATGTGATTGTGATTGGCGGCGGC
>NZ_DAMBSA010000037.1:10581-18425 GCF_032054795.1 Pantoea sp. CTOTU49201 | reverse complement strand
CTGCCTGCGCCAGACCCAGCGCCATGCCTTGTCCTAAACCGGTATTGCAGCCGGTGACCAGCGCGATTTTGCCTGCAAGATTAAATGCGTTGAGTATCATGATTCGCTCCTTGTTAGCGCAGTGCGCTGATGTTGACGTGGTCCATGTCATCAAATACCTGGTTTTCGCCCACCATGCCCCAGATAAAGGTATAGCGCTGCGTTCCCACGCCCGCATGAATCGACCAGCTCGGTGAAATCACCGCTTGCTCGTTATGGACCAATAGATGACGCGTCTCCTGCGGCTGGCCCATCATGTGGAACACGGCGCTGTCGTCGGCCATATCGAAGTAGAAGTAGACTTCCATGCGGCGTTCGTGGGTGTGACACGGCATGGTGTTCCACAGGTTGCCGTCATCGAGGCGGGTTAATCCCATGGTTAACTGGCAGGTTGGTAACACATCGGGCACGATGAATTTATTGATGGTGCGGCGATTCGAAGTGGCCGCGTCGCCCAGAGTGGCTTTCACCGCTTCGGCGAGGGTGATTTTTTTGTCCGGATAATGAGTGTGTGCCGGCGTGCTGTTGTAGTAAAACTTCGCCGGATGATTGGCATCGCTACTGCGGAAAATCACGCTCTGCGCGCCTTGTCCGACATACAACGCTTCCTGATTCCCAATTTCCCAGGTATTGCCATCCACTTCAATCAGTCCCGGCCCACCGATGTTGATTATGCCGAGCTCGCGGCGTTCGAGGAAGTAACTGACGCCCAGCTGTTTACCCACTTCATGGCCGATGGTCACGGATTTCTGCACCGGCATTACGCCGCCGATGATGATGCGATCGATATGGCTATAAGTGAGGGTGTAATTGTCAGCGTCGAAAATTTTGTCGATCAGAAACTCACGGCGTAGGCCGTCAGTGTCCAGCGTTTTGGCATGTTCGCTATGAATGCTTTGACGAATGTCCATCTCAGGCCTCTTAAGAGTCAAAGGAAGTGGTCCCGATGCGGGTCTTTGGGCATCTTAGGCAGGATGAGATGTGAATTCAATAAAAATGAAACGATGTTTTATTTATTTGCGTGTGCGATCAAATTGCACAAAAAAGCCCGCGATATGCGGGCTGCGGTTAACCGTGCAGATGTTCGGGTTTGAGCTGGGTTAAATCATCGAGAATCACATTGGCCAATGCCCAACGTGCATCATCGCGATGACCGGCCGCTGGCACCACTATCGAGCGCATACGTGCGGCTTTGGTGGCAATCATGCCGTTGAAGGAATCTTCCAGCGTCACGCAGTTCAGTGGATCGATACCCAGTTTGGCTGCGGCGTCGAGATAGACCTGCGGGTGTGGCTTGCTGTACGGCAGCGCTTCCGCAGACGCCAGCACATCAAAGTATTTGCGCAGATTAAACATCTCCAGCACGCGCTCCAGCATATGCAGCGGTGAGGCGGAGGCGAGGCCAATTTTCAAACCTTGCTGCTGGCACAGTTGCAGCGCCTGCTCCACGCCAGGCAGCAGCGGACGCGTCTCTTCCACCAGCGCCAGCGCGCGGGCGATGATGCGTTGCGTCACTTCCTGTTGATCCGGGCCGCTCCACGGCAGCGCTTCAAACCACATGCGCACGGTTTGATCGATGCGCAGACCCAGCGTATCGGGCAATTCGTGACGCCGGGTGATATCAACGCCAAGGCTGGCGAAGATATCCAATTCCGCCTGATCCCACAGCGGTTCTGAGTCGATCAATAATCCGTCCATATCAAAGATGGCGGCCAATACAGGACGACGATATGACATACAACTGCTCCCTTGGAAATTTGGCTTACCTTAGCACGAGTGCCGGAGAAAGCCGACTTGCGGCAGGCCACGCATTTTTCAGGAAAAATTGCAGTAGTGCAGGTAGACTTAGGCAAAACTATTTTCGGTTCAGGGAGACACCATGACTTACCAACAGGCTGGCCGCATCGCCATCCTTAAGCGAGTGGCTGGCTGGGTGATTTTTATACCAGCACTGTTATCCACCCTTATTTCGCTGCTGAGCTTTATGTTTAAGCACAGTGAAAAGCAGCCAGGCATTGATGCCGTGATGCTCGATTTTGTCCATGTCATGGTCGACATGGTGAAGTTCAATACGCCGTTCCTTAATGTGTTTTGGCAGAACTCGCCGGTGCCGGAGTTTAATGGCGGCGCGAATATCGGCTTTTGGCTGATCTACATTCTGATTTTTGTCGGGATTGCGCTGCAGGCTTCGGGTGCGCGGATGTGGCGTCAGTCGCGCCATATTAAAGAGGGCATTGAAGATCAGCTGATCATGGAACAGGCCAAAGGCAGTGAAGGGCGTACGCGAGCGCAGCTGGAAGAGAAAATCCATATGCCGCGTCACACCATTTTCTTGCAGATTTTTCCGCTCTACATCCTGCCGATCATTATCGCTATCGCCGGCTACTTTGTACTGAAGCTGCTCGGCATGCTGTAACGCGTCAGGCCGGTCTGGCCTGACGTTCTCCCAACACATCTTCATCCAACAACTGGCCGATGGCGAACTGTGCTTCGCCCGTCCAGTTGCCGCCGAACACATTGGCGCGATTGAGCAGGTAATAGAGCTGATAAACCGGCTGACGCTGCGAAAATCCGTCTTCCAGTGGCCAAACCGCGTGGTAGCCATCATAAATCTGGCGCGGTAAATCGGCGTAGTAGCTCAGCATCGCCAGATCGCATTCGCGGTCGCCCCAATAGCAGGCGGGATCGAACAGCCACGGACCGGTTGCGCTGCCAGCGCAGTTGGAGGGCCACAAATCGCCGTGTAATAAAGAGGGTTGCGGATGATGATTGGCTAACGTGCGCTGCACACAATCGACAATCAGCTCGGTATCGCCATAATGCCCGCCTTTTTCCGCAGCCAGTTGCAGCTGCCAGCCGATGCGCTGTTCAGCGAAGAACACCGACCAGCGGCGTAACCAGCTATTCGGCTGAGGTGAGGTGGTGATGTTGTTGTCGTAATCAAGACCAAATTGCGGTTGCTCGCTCCATTGGTGTAGATGCGCTAACTGCTGGCCGAGCTGGAAGGCACTCTGATCGGTAAAGGGTTGAGGCGGAATATATTCCAGCAGCAGGAAGCTGGTATCACGATCGTTACCGACGCCATATACCTTCGGTACGCGAACGGTTTGCGTGCGCGCCAGCAGGTCGAGTTGATCGGCTTCCCAGCTAAACAAGGTGAGCATGTCGCGGGTGTTACATTTGACGAACACATCTAACTCGCCATAGCGGATACGCCAGGCGGGATGGACATCGCCACCGGGAAGTTCCTGACGGTCGGTGATTTCAGCATCACCGGCGTGCTCGCTTAACAGACGACTAATGGCTGACCACATCGGGTAATCCTCTTTGTTCGCTGCGTGAGTTCGATTGTAACGCGCAAAACCTGAGCAAACCTGGCGTCGATGCCGTTTTTTGCACTGCGTCAGGGTTGTTCTTTCAAAAATGCCTCTAGCGTTGTGACGGTGACTTCAGGTTTATGTTCGAGAGCGATTTGCGCGTATCCTGCGGCCTGCTCAGCCACTTCATGCTCTTCTAACGCGCTGACAATGCCAAAGCTATTGGTGCCCAGCTCATGCGGATGACCCTCATCATCACTTAAGGTGGTGCTGTATCCGCCATTGATCATGGCGCTATTCACTGACTGCAAGTCGCCAAGTCCATTTTCCTGATACTTTAGCGTGACAATGTAACGTTTGACATCATGGTCGCTCATTATTCACCTCATTGTTATCGAACAGATTTCAGCGTAGACCAGCGGGCAGGATAGAGCGAATTTTAGGCGATTCATCAGTAGGAATGGCAGGTAAAGCTTTGTCAAAAGAGTTCAGAAAAATCTTGTAGCCTTCAGGCTGCTATTTGAGTAATTGCCCCCTATAATGCGCAGCGAAAATGGGAAAAGTCCCATTAAAAGAGCGGTCCAGCGACTTTTCTGGCTTTTTTTGCGGGTACATATTTTTTTACAAAACTTACGGTAAATTGCATTGATTGACCGGAGAAACGCTTCAGACTCTTCGTTTTTTAAACTGTCGTACGGGTTACTTTTAATGAAAGCCTTTAACAAGCTGTCCGCTGTTTTATTGCTCTCTGCTGGAGCATTTTGTCACCAGGCATTTGCAGATAACGCCGTTTTCACCTCCATGGATGACCCTTCAACGGCAAAAAAACCGTTTGAAGGCAGTGCGTCAGCGGGTTACCTGGCTCAAACCGGTAACACCACCAGTTCTTCGCTGAGTGCGGCTACCAATATGACGTGGTACCAAACCAACACCGCACTGAGCCTGTGGGGTAACGCTTCGAACAACTCCTCTAACGATGAGCGTTCATCTGAGACCTACAACATCGGTGGCCGTAGCCGTTATAACCTTAACAGCGCCGACTACCTGTTTGGTCAGGCGAGCTGGTTGAGCGACCGTTTCAACGGTTATGACTCACGCGATGTACTGACCGCCGGTTACGGTCGTCAGATCCTTAACGGTCCGGTTCACTCGCTGCGTGCTGAATTCGGTCCGGGTGTGCGTTACGACGATTTCCATGAAGGCGGCCATGAAACCAAAGCATTGGGTTATGGTGCAGTGAGCTATCAATGGCAGCTGACAGATACCACCAAATTTATTCAGGGTGTTTCTGTGCTGAGCAGCTTCGGTGAAGACACCACGCTGAACTCAGAAACTGCGCTGCAGGTGGCCATCAATGCTCACTTCGCGCTGAAGCTGGGCTACAACGTGACCTGGAATAACAATCCGCCAGAATCTGCGCCGGATCGTACCGATACCAAAACCACGATCCAGCTCTCATACTCAATGTAAGCGAGACGGATGTGAATCACCGCTGCCAGGCCTGCGCCTCGCAGCGGTTTTTTTTATTTCTCTTTAGGTTAGCGAATCTCCGCACGGGTTTTGATCGGCGGCGAAAGCTGCTATTATCATCGCCGCTTTACATTCCTGGCGTCATTCCGACAACGTGGGTCTGACATCACGCCGGGTTACACACTACAAAACTCATTTTTGCATGTAGGCTTTCGTGTGGCTTACCACTGCAATTAAGGATATGAAATGCCAGTAATTACTCTTCCTGATGGCAGCCAGCGCAGCTTTGACCGTCCGGTCAGCGTGATGGATATTGCGTTGGATATTGGACCGGGTTTGGCGAAAGCCTGTATCGCGGGTCGCGTGAATGGCGAGTTGGTTGATGCGGTTGATCCGATCACCGAAGACGCTCAGGTCGCGATTATTACCGCTAAAGACGACGCCGGTTTAGAAATCATTCGTCACTCTTGCGCGCACCTGTTAGGGCATGCGATTAAGCAGCTGTGGCCAAACACCAAGATGGCTATCGGCCCGGTGATTGATAACGGTTTCTATTATGACGTTGACCTGGAACATACCTTAACCCAGGAAGATCTTGAGCTGCTGGAAAAGCGTATGCACCAGCTGGCTGAAAGCAATTACGATGTAGTGAAGAAAAAGGTGAGCTGGCAGGAAGCACGTGACGTGTTTGCTGAGCGTGGCGAAAGCTACAAAACCACCATTCTTGACGAGAACATCAGCCACGACGATCGTCCTGGCTTGTATCACCATGAAGAATACATCGACATGTGCCGCGGTCCGCACGTGCCGAACATGCGTTTCTGCCATCACTTTAAACTGCAGAAAATCTCCGGGGCTTACTGGCGCGGCAACAGCGATAACAAAATGCTGCAGCGTATTTACGGTACGGCCTGGGCGGATAAAAAGCAGCTCGCTGCTTATTTGCAGCGTCTGGAAGAAGCGGCGAAGCGCGATCACCGTAAAATCGGGAAGCAGCTTGATCTCTACCACATGCAGGAAGAAGCTCCGGGCATGGTGTTCTGGCACAATGACGGCTGGACCATCTTCCGCGAACTGGAAGTGTTTGTGCGTACCAAGCTGAAAGAGTATGACTACCAGGAAGTGAAAGGTCCGTTCATGATGGACCGCGTGCTGTGGGAAAAAACCGGGCACTGGGAGAACTATAAAGAAGCGATGTTCACCACCTCTTCAGAGAACCGTGAATATTGCATCAAGCCGATGAACTGCCCAGGCCACGTTCAGATCTTTAATCAGGGTCTGAAATCCTACCGCGACCTGCCGCTGCGTATGGCGGAGTTTGGTAGCTGCCATCGTAACGAGCCATCAGGTGCCTTGCATGGTCTGATGCGCGTTCGCGGCTTTACCCAGGATGATGCTCACGTCTTCTGTACCGAAGATCAGGTACGTGATGAAGTGAACAGCTGTATCCGCATGGTCTACGACATGTACAGCACCTTCGGTTTTGAAAAAATCGTGGTTAAATTGTCGACCCGTCCGGAAAAACGTATCGGTACCGACGAAATGTGGGATCGTGCGGAAGTGGATTTGGCAGAAGCGCTGAAAGAGAATGACATTCCATTCGAATATCAGCCGGGAGAAGGCGCCTTCTACGGCCCTAAAATTGAGTTTACCTTGTACGATTGTCTCGACCGCGCCTGGCAGTGTGGTACCGTTCAGCTAGACTTCTCCCTGCCGAAACGTCTGGACGCGACTTTTGTCGGTGAAAACAACGATCGTCAGACACCGGTGATGATTCACCGCGCAATTCTCGGTTCAATGGAGCGCTTTATCGGCATCCTGACCGAAGAGTTCGCTGGATTCTTCCCGAGTTGGTTGGCACCAGTGCAAGCTGTGGTGATGAATATCACCGACAGTCAGTCAGAATACGTCAGCGAATTGACAAAGAAACTGCAGAATGCAGGTATTCGTGTCAAAGCGGACTTGAGAAACGAGAAGATAGGCTTTAAAATCCGCGAGCACACATTACGTCGCGTCCCTTATATGCTGGTTTGCGGTGACAAAGAGGTGGAAGCAGGCAAAGTTGCCGTGCGCACCCGCCGTGGTAAAGACCTTGGGAGCATGGACGTAGATGTGTTTGTTGAGAAGCTGCAACAAGAGATTCGCAGCCGACATCTTCACCAATTAGAGGAAACAGGTTATTAAAGGCGGAAAACGAGTACAACCAACACGTCCGAACCGTATCAACGGCGAAATCCGTGCTACCGAAGTGCGCTTATCTGGCGTAGACGGCGAGCAACTTGGCATTGTCACCCTGCGTGAAGCCATTGAGAAAGCTGAAGAAGCCGGCGTAGATTTAGTTGAAATCAGCCCGAACGCCGAACCGCCGGTTTGCCGTATCATGGATTACGGCAAGTTCCTTTATGAAAAAAGCAAGTCTTCTAAGGAACAGAAGAAGAAGCAGAAAGTTATCCAGGTTAAGGAAATCAAATTCCGTCCTGGTACCGATGATGGCGACTATCAGGTCAAACTACGCAACCTGATTCGCTTTCTGGAAGAGGGCGATAAAGCCAAAATCACGCTGCGTTTCCGCGGTCGTGAGATGGCGCACCAGCAGATCGGTATGGAAGTGCTTAACCGCGTCCGTAAAGATCTGTGTGAAGACATGGATCTGGCGATTGTCGAATCCTTCCCTTCGAAGATCGAAGGTCGTCAGATGATCATGGTGCTCGCTCCTAAGAAGAAACAGTAGGCCTTCAAGTAATAAAGCCGCGCAGCGCTTGCGTTGTGCGGATTTTTATTCGCCTGTCTGATTCATTTTATTAACAATGCGAAGTGGATATTTGTAAAAATGCCAAAGATTAAAACTGTACGTGGCGCCGCTAAGCGCTTCAAGAAGACCGCTTCTGGCGGCTTCAAGCGTAAGCACGCGAACCTGCGTCATATTCTGACTAAAAAGTCTACTAAGCGTAAACGTCACCTGCGTCCGAAAGGCATGGTGTCTAAAGGCGATCTGGGTCTGGTTATTGCCTGCCTGCC
>NZ_DAMBSA010000037.1:0-10481 GCF_032054795.1 Pantoea sp. CTOTU49201 | reverse complement strand
TCACAGAATATGATATAGGAGAGCTCACATGGCTCGCGTTAAACGTGGTGTAATTGCTCGCGCACGTCACAAGAAAATCTTAAAACAAGCTAAAGGCTACTACGGTGCACGTTCACGTGTATACCGCGTTGCCTTCCAGGCTGTTATCAAAGCTGGTCAGTATGCTTACCGTGACCGTCGTCAACGTAAGCGTCAGTTCCGTCAACTGTGGATCGCGCGTATCAACGCTGCGGCTCGTCAGAACGGTATCTCTTACAGCCGTTTCATCAATGGCCTGAAAAAAGCCTCTATTGAAATCGACCGTAAGATTCTGGCTGACATCGCTGTATTCGACAAAGTGACATTTACTGCACTTGTTGAAAAAGCAAAATCAGCTCTGGCGTAAGTCAGTTGAAAAAGGGAGCTTGCTCCCTTTTTTATTACCCGCAACTCACGCAAAAGATTGACATTTTGGCCGCTGCGCATTTCAATAGTGCGGTTTCTAAATATGACAAGGTAACGCAAGCATGAATGCTGCTATTTTCCGTTTCTTTTTTTACTTTAGCGCCTGAAAATCAGGGGCTTTTGCGCATAAGAAAAGAAACGAAAAATCGCGCTAAAAGCCTCCCTCGTGGAGGCTTTTTTGTTTCTGGCGACACTTAATCGGATCAGCTGATCCCAACGAGAACTGACCAGCCCGGCTGGAAGAAGAGGAAATCATGTCCCAACTCGCAGACCTGGTGGCTCGTGCCACGGCCGCCATCGACGAGGCGGCGGATATCGCTGCTCTGGACGCCGTGCGCGTCGAATTTCTGGGTAAGAAAGGGCATCTGACGCTGCAAATGACCACCCTGCGTGAACTGCCAGCAGAAGAGCGCCCGGCAGCGGGTGCGGTCATCAACGATGCCAAACAACAAGTGCAGGATCGCCTTACTGCGCGCAAAGATACGCTGGAAAGCGCCGAGTTGAATGCGCGTCTGGCTGCGGAAACCATCGATGTGTCGCTGCCTGGCCGCCGCGTTGAGAATGGTGGCTTGCACCCGGTGACCCGCACCATCGACCGTATCGAAACCTTCTTCGGCGAACTGGGTTTCGCGGTAGTGACAGGTCCGGAAATTGAAGACGATTATCACAACTTTGATGCGCTAAACATTCCAGGCCATCACCCGGCGCGTGCCGACCACGATACCTTCTGGTTCGATGCCACGCGTCTGCTGCGCACCCAAACTTCAGGCGTGCAGATTCGCACCATGAAAAACCAGCAGCCGCCGATCCGCATCATCGCGCCTGGCCGCGTTTATCGTAACGACTACGATCAGACGCACACGCCGATGTTCCATCAGATGGAAGGTTTGATTGTCGATAAGGACATCAGCTTCACCAACCTGAAAGGCACACTGCACGATTTCCTGAACAATTTCTTCGAAGAGAATCTGCAAATTCGCTTCCGTCCTTCTTACTTCCCGTTCACCGAACCGTCCGCAGAAGTGGATGTGATGGGTAAAAACGGCAAGTGGCTGGAAGTGCTGGGTTGCGGCATGGTGCACCCGAACGTGTTGCGCAATGTTGGCATCGATCCGGAAATTTATTCGGGCTTTGCGTTTGGCATGGGCATGGAGCGTCTCACCATGCTGCGCTACGGTGTGACCGATCTGCGCGCCTTCTTCGAAAATGATTTACGTTTCCTCAAACAATTTAAATAAGGGCAGGTTATCCAATGAAATTCAGTGAACTCTGGTTACGCGAATGGGTAAATCCAGCCCTGGACAGCGCTGCGCTGTCTGAGCAAATCACCATGGCCGGCCTTGAAGTGGACGGCGTGGATCCGGTTGCCGGCGCTTTCAACGGTGTTGTGGTGGGTGAAGTGGTTGAGTGCGGACAGCATCCGAACGCCGACAAACTGCGCGTCACCAAAATCAACGTCGGTGGCGATCGTCTGTTGGATATCGTCTGCGGCGCGCCAAACTGCCGTCAGGGCCTGAAAGTAGCAGTGGCGACCGTTGGCGCTGTGCTGCCGGGCGATTTCAAAATCAAAGCGGCAAAACTGCGTGGCGAACCGTCTGAAGGCATGCTGTGCTCCTTCTCTGAACTGGGTATTTCCGACGATCACAGCGGCATCATCGAGCTGCCAGCTGATGCGCCTATTGGTACCGACATCCGCAGCTATCTGCAGCTGGATGACAACACCATCGAAATCAGCGTTACGCCAAACCGTGCCGATTGCCTGGGCATCATTGGGGTTGCGCGTGATGTAGCGGTACTAAACGGTTTGCCGCTGACGGCACCTGCCATTGAGCCGGTAAAAGCCACCATCACCGATACTTTCCCAATTCGCGTCGATGCCACCGCCGCGTGCCCGCGCTACCTTGGCCGCGTGGTAAAAGGTATTAACGTCAAAGCTGCTACGCCATTGTGGATGCGTGAAAAGCTGCGTCGCTGCGGTATTCGCTCAATCGATCCGGTGGTCGACATCACCAACTTTGTGCTGCTGGAGCTTGGCCAGCCGATGCACGCCTTTGATCTCGACCGTATCGACGGCGGCATCGTGGTGCGTATGGCAGAAGAGGGCGAAGCCCTGACGCTGCTGGATGGTACCGAAGCTAAACTCAGCAGCGACACGCTGGTGATCGCCGATCACCAGAAAGCGCTGGCGATGGGCGGCATCTTTGGTGGCGAGCATTCAGGTGTCAACGAAGAGACGCAGAACGTGCTGTTCGAATGCGCCTACTTTGATCCGCTGGCGATTACCGGCCGCGCACGCCGTCAAGGCCTGCATACCGACGCATCACATCGTTATGAGCGTGGTGTCGATCCGGCGCTGCAGCACAAAGCGATTGAACGCGCGACGCAGCTGCTGCTCGACATCTGTGGCGGCGAAGCGGGCCCGGTCATCGATCAAACTGACGCAAGTGCGCTGCCGCCACGCGCCACCATCACGTTGCGCCGTGAAAAGCTTGATCGCCTGATTGGTCACGTGATTGCTGACGATCAGGTTACTGGCATCCTGACGCGTCTCGGTTGTGAAGTGAAGGTCGGTGCAGGCGAGTGGCAAGCCGTGGCGCCAAGCTGGCGTTTCGATATGGCCATCGAAGAAGATCTGGTCGAAGAAGTAGCACGCGTTTACGGCTACAACAACATCCCTGATGTGCCGGTGAAAGCCAGCCTGATCATGACGCAACATCGTGAAGCTGACCTGTCGCTGAAGCGTGCGAAAAATCTGCTGGTGGATAAAGGCTATCAGGAAGCGATTACTTACAGCTTCGTCGATCCAAAAATGCAGCAGTTGCTGCATCCGGGCGAAGAGGCGCTGATCCTGCCAAGCCCAATCTCCAGCGATATGTCGGCCATGCGCCTGTCGCTGTGGACCGGTTTACTGGGCGCGGTGGTGTACAACCAAAACCGTCAGCAGGGCCGCGTACGCCTGTTTGAGAGCGGTTTGCGCTTTGTTCCTGATACACAGGCCGATCTGGGTATCCGCCAGGATCTTATGCTGGCGGGCGTTTTAAGCGGTAATCGCTATGAAGAGCATTGGGATCTGGCGCGTCAGACGGTTGACTTCTATGATTTGAAAGGCGATTTAGAATCGCTGCTGGATTTGACCGGTAAACTTGATGAGATTTCCTTCCGTGCGGAAGCCAATCCGGCGCTGCATCCAGGACAAAGCGCCGCAATTTATTTACGCGGCGAACGAATCGGATTTATCGGGGTGGTTCATCCAGAGCTGGAACGTAAGCTGGATCTCAACGGGCGCACCTTAGTGTTTGAACTGCTTTGGAATAAGGTCGCAGACCGCGTCCTGCCTGATGCGCGCGAGATTTCCCGCTTCCCGGCAAACCGTCGTGATATCGCCGTTGTTGTGGCTGAAAACGTGCCTGCAGCAGATATCATTGCGGAGTGTAAGAAAGTTGGCGTAAATCAGGTAGTTGGCGTAAACTTGTTTGACGTGTACCGTGGTAAGGGCGTGAACGAGGGTGAAAAGAGCCTTGCGATTAGCCTGATTTTGCAGGATACCAGCCGGACACTCGAAGAAGAGGAGATTGCCGCGACCGTTGCCAAATGCGTTGCGGCATTAAAAGAGCGATTCCAGGCAACCTTGAGGGATTGAACCTATGGCGCTTACAAAAGCTGAAATGTCAGAGTACCTGTTTGAAAAACTCGGGTTGAGCAAACGCGATGCCAAAGAGTTGGTAGAACTTTTTTTTGAAGAGGTTCGCCGCGCGTTGGAAAACGGAGAACAGGTAAAACTGTCCGGATTTGGTAATTTTGATCTGCGTGACAAAAACCAGCGTCCGGGCCGTAACCCGAAGACGGGGGAAGATATTCCTATCACCGCGCGCCGAGTGGTGACATTCCGTCCGGGACAGAAGTTGAAAAGTCGCGTCGAGAACGCGACACCCAAGGATGCTGACTAATTTCAGTACGACAAAAAGGCCGCTTAGCGGCCTTTTTTTTTGCCTTAAATTTGGCCGTTCTACACGATTTATCCACGATGTAAGGATTTCGTAAGTATCCGGAAAATAGGGCGAAAATCGGTCCTCACCGATAGTGACGGCGTCAACACTTTTGCTATAACAGCGCCATCACATAGCAAATGGTTTGAATAATGAAAAAGACAGCACTTTTATTAAGCATCCTGTTAGGCATGCCGCTGCTGGCTAGCGCCAATGTTTCCGTTAACATCAACACGCCGGGCGTTTCGATTCATATCGGCGATCAGGATAAGCGTGGCTACTATTGGGATGGTTACGGCTGGCGTGCACCAACGTGGTGGAAACAGCACCATAACCAGCGCATTGGCACCAAAGGTCCGCACGGTTACTGGAACGGTAACGGCTGGCAGGCGCAGCATCCGGGCAATGGACCGCATCGGGATGACAAACGTCAGCCACCGCGACAGCCGCAACCGCAGCATCACGACCAGCATGATAATCAGCAGAAGCGTGATAACCACGGTCAGCCGCTTCCTCCGCATCAGTAATGCATCTCCAGCGGCGCCTCCACAGCGCCGCTTTCTTTTTGCTGTAATCCCACTACAATCAAATCTCTGTTTTCTCAGCCAATCTTATCTATGACTCTGCTGGATCAGCTTGCTTCTCAGGCAAATCGCCGCAGCCAGCGCTGGCTCATCGCACTCAGTGCGCTGCTGTTGCTGCTCATTGGGCTTAGCCTGTCGGCCGGTGATAGCTGGATCTCCCCCACACACTGGTTTTCGGCGCAAGGCGATCTGTTCGTCTGGCAACTGCGCATGCCGCGCACGCTGGCGGTGCTGCTGGTGGGTGCAGCACTGGCGGTGTGCGGCGTGGTGATGCAGGCGCTGTTCAACAATCCGCTGGCAGAACCCGGCTTACTTGGCGTGTCGAATGGGGCGGGGATTGGTCTGGTATTAGGCGTAATGCTCGGCAACGGTTCGTTATGGAGCTTAGCGCTGGCGGCAATGGCCGGTGCGCTGCTGATCACACTGATTCTGCTGCACTTCGCCCACAAACAACTTTCTGTCAGCCGCTTGCTGTTGACCGGCGTGGCGCTCGGCATTATCTGTAGCGCCATCATGACGTGGGCGGTGTACTTTAGCACCAGCCTCGATCTGCGCCAGCTAATGTACTGGATGATGGGCGGTTTTAGCGGCATCGATTGGCGCTATGGCTGGATGATGCTGGCGCTGCTGCCGGTTACGCTGCTGCTGATCGCCACCGCGCGCACGCTGAATTTGCTGGCGCTGGGCGAAACCTCAGCGCGTCAGCTCGGATTACCGCTGCTGCTGTGGCGCAACCTGCTGGTGCTGGCGATGGGCTGGCTGGTGGGCGTGAGCGTGGCGATGGCGGGGGCAATCGGCTTTGTCGGTCTGGTTATCCCGCATTTGTTGCGTCTCAGCGGTTTCAGCGATCATCGTTATTTGTTGCCTGCGGCGGCGTTAGCCGGTGCCGCAGTGCTGTTGGGCGCGGATATTATTGCGCGGCTGGTGTTAACCTCTGCCGAACTGCCGATTGGCGTGGTAACCGCCACGCTCGGCGCGCCGCTGTTTATCGTGTTATTAGTGAAGTCTTCGCGCTAGCTTTGGCTGGCAACGTGTTATCAACAACAGGAATCGACTATGAGCATTTATCAAACAGAACTGGTGACGCTGGACGGTGAAAAAACCTCGCTGGCAGCCTTTGAAGGCAAGGTGCTGCTGGTAGTGAACGTGGCATCAAAATGCGGCCTGACGGCGCAGTACGAGCAGTTAGAATCGCTGCAGAAAGCCTGGCAGGATAAGAACTTCAGCGTGCTGGGCTTCCCGTGCAATCAGTTCCTTGAGCAAGAGCCGGGCAGCAACGAAGAGATCAAAACCTTCTGCAGCACCACCTACGGCGTGACTTTCCCGATGTTCGATAAAACTGACGTCAACGGCGAGCATCGTCATCCGCTCTATGCGCAGCTGACGGCGGCGCAGCCGGTGTCGCAGCGCCCGGAAGGCAGCGGTTTCCTTGAGCGCATGGAGAGCAAAGGCCGCGCGCCGAAAGCGCCAGGCGATATCCTGTGGAACTTCGAGAAGTTCCTCATTAATAAGCAGGGCAAAGTGATTGCGCGCTTCTCACCGGATATGACGCCGGACGATCCGATCATCCTGAAAAGTGTAGAGCAGGCGCTGGCCGAGTAAATGCTATTGCAGTGTCAGGGAGTCAGCGTCACAGGGCGGCTGGCTCCCGTCGAACTAAGCGTTAACGCCGGTGAGTTAGTACATCTGGTGGGGCCGAACGGTGCCGGCAAAAGTACCTTGCTCAACGTGCTGTCCGGTTTGTTGCCGAGTCAGGGCAGCATTGTGCTGGATGGCGCGCCGCTGTCCACGTTAAACGGTGCGGCATTGGCTCAGCTGCGCGGCTGGCTGCCGCAGCAGCAGATGGCGCCGGGACAAATGCCGGTATGGCATTACTTACGCATGCATATCTCCGCACAAACGGCGGAAACTGACCGCGTATTACTTGATGTTTTCGCGCAGTTAGCTCTGCAGGACAAGCTGATGCGCAGCCTGACGCAGCTTTCTGGTGGCGAATGGCAACGCGTGCGGCTGGCTGCTGTGGTGTTACAGGTGCATCCAGCGATCAATCCTCGCGGCAAGCTGCTGCTGCTGGATGAGCCGATGAGCGCACTCGATGTGGCGCAACAGCGTGCAGTTGATAAGTTGCTGGCTGAACTGTGTCGCAGCGGACTGGCGATTGTTGCCAGCGGGCACGACCTCAACCACAGCTTGCGCCATGCCGATCGCGTGTGGCTAATGCATCAAGGCGCGGTTGTGCGTCAGGGCAGCGCCCGCGACGTGCTGACCGCTGCGCAATTAGCACCGCTTTACCAAACCCCGTTTGAACAAATCGATACTGCACAAGGCCCGCTGCTGTTTATTCCCTGACTGAGGATTGCGTGCCGTGGCGCTTTGCCGCTAAAGTGTCTGCCGGACGAGGGAGAGAGGAAAAGGCTGATGCGGCTGACAATTTTGATTTTGGCACTGTTGCTGGCGGGCTGTAGCCATCATGCGCCGCCGCCTAATGGTCGCCTTTCTGATTCCATCACCGTGATTGCCCAACTCAACGATCAGCTGAGCCGCTGGCGCGGAACGCCGTATCGCTATGGCGGGTTAAGCCGCGGTGGCGTGGATTGTTCCGGCTTCGTCTATCTGACCTTCCGCGATAAATTTGAGATGCAACTGCCGCGATCGACCACTGATCAAACCGACATTGGTACGCGCATCGACAAAGACGATTTGCTGCCTGGCGATCTGGTGTTCTTCAAAACCGGCAGCGGAGAAAACGGTTTGCACGTGGGTATTTACGATACTGACAACACCTTTATTCACGCCTCGACCAGCCAGGGTGTGATCCGCTCTTCGCTGGATAACGTTTACTGGCGCAAAGTATTTTGGCAGGCGCGTCGCATCTAAATAGTGCTTTTATCGCTTAATAAAGACGCGAAAAAAGAAAGGTTATCTCACCCTGAATTAATTCCGAATCGTGCCGATATTTAACTATCATTTAGAATGGCACTTTACCCGCCATCGATTTAATACTAATAATAAAGCTTAATTTATTTAATTGGTATGGACATTAACCCCGGCTTATTTGGCTTAAGTATTATTTGCGGCTTAAATCGGCGTAATAAGACCTAAAACGGCACCTCTTCAAACGTTTGGTCCTATTGCCTGGTGGTATTCGTTGATATACGATGCGCCAATTGCCATTGCTTCTGGCTTGAAAAATGAAAGTCCATTTGTCTGCCGACTATCAGTCGGAAACCTGGTTTTATCCAGTTTACTCTCTGGCGGGCCAGCTGACTGCGGTCGAGCTGGTGACGCAATTTGTCCACGACAGCGCACCTATTACGCTGCCGCAGGATTTGCTATTGCCACAATTGGACGATGCGCAGCAATTACGTTTGCTGCAGAGCCAGCTTTCATTGCTGGAAAAGTACCGCGACTTTTTTGAGATTAATCAAATTACCGCTTTGGTACGTATTGATGATTCCATGGCCAATACACTTTTAGCCAGCGAATTTCTGTTAAGGAAATTCCGACAAATTCCTTTTATTGTTTTGGATATCAGCGAAACGTTTCCGCAATTATCTTTGGGTAAATCCCATCCGTTGCTCGCCGCATTACAAAGTGAATTTCGTTTATCGCTTTCGCAATTTGGTGCAGGAAAAGCACCGGCAACGGCGGTGTACGATAATCTGTTTAGCGTGTTAAAACTGGATAAAGTCTTTATTCAGAACCTGGCAAAACGTGCCTCGTTTACGCCTTTTATTCAGACGGTTATCAATAATTTTTCTGATTTTGCGGAGCAGATCATTATTTGTGGTATTGACGATAACCAAATGATGGAAAAGATGAGCACGTTGAGCGGTGCGCAGCTGCAGGGCAGTTTGTTCCCGGTTGTTAAAGCTGAACGCCTTAGCGATCTCATCTATTCCGATCTGAATTTACACACGCCTTCGCAGCAGTAATCCTTTCGCCTGTCTTCCACGCCGCGTCGGCGTTACAATCCTGGTTATCTTAAAACTCAATGCGGGTGCCTTCGTTAAGCGCACCTTCCGGAGTGTCGATGCAATTTACCAATAGCTGGCAGCAAGAATTAGCCGGATTCTACACCGCGCTGGACCCAACGCCGTTGGAAGGTGGACGGCTGTTTTATCACAATGCGCCGCTGGCACAAGAGATGGGTTTAGACGATGCGCTGTTCGCCGGCAACGGGCATGGCGTGTGGTCAGGGCGCGAACTGTTGCCCGGCATGTCGCCGCTGGCGCAGGTTTATAGCGGCCATCAGTTTGGCGTCTGGGCCGGACAACTGGGCGATGGGCGCGGCATTCTGCTGGGTGAACAGCAGCTGACGAAGGGTCGCAAGCTCGACTGGCACTTAAAAGGTGCCGGTTTAACCCCTTATTCGCGCATGGGCGACGGTCGCGCGGTGATCCGCTCCAGCGTACGCGAATTCCTCGCTTCCGAAGCGCTGCATCATCTTGGCATTCCCACCACTCGCGCGCTGGCTTTAGCCATCGGCGATGAGCCGGTGCTGCGCGAAACCCAGGAACGCGGTGCGATGCTGATGCGCATTGCCGACAGCCATCTGCGTTTCGGCCATTTTGAGCATTTCTATTACGGCGGTGAACAAGACAAAGTGCGCCAGCTGGCGGATTACGCTATTCGCCATCACTGGCCGCAGCTGAAAGAGGAAGCGGACCGTTATCTGCTGTGGTTCACCGATATCGTCAAACGCACCGCCAGCCTGATCGCCCATTGGCAGAGCGTGGGCTTTGCGCACGGCGTGATGAACACCGATAACATGTCGATTCTGGGCTTAACGCTGGATTACGGTCCGTACGGTTTCCTCGACGACTATCAGCCGGATTACATCTGCAATCACAGTGATTATCAGGGCCGCTACGCCTTCGAAAATCAGCCGATGATTGGCCTGTGGAACCTTAATCGCCTGGCGCACGCCTTGTCGGGCTTAATGACCACCGAGCAGCTTAAACAGGCGCTCGGTCATTATGAAAACGAGCTGATGCGCGTCTGGGGCGAGAAAATGCGTGCCAAACTCGGCTTGCTGACGGCGGATGCCAATGACAACACGCTTTTGACCGGCTTACTGTCGATGATGACGACGGAACGCAGTGATTACACGCTGACCTTCCGCATGCTAAGCGAAACGCAGCAGGATGAAAGTCGTTCACCGTTGCGGGATGAGTTTATCGATCGTGACGCTTTTGATCGCTGGTACAGCGATTATCGCCAGCGGCTGTTGCAAGATCACGTCAGCGATGCGCAGCGTCAGGCGGTGATGAAGGCGGCCAATCCGGCGCTGGTATTGCGCAACTATCTGGCACAGCAGGTGATTGAAGAGGTAGAGAACGGCGAGATCACGGCGTTAGCCAAACTGCACAGTGCGTTACAGCAGCCGTTTAGCGATGCGGCCGTCAGCGCCGAGTTGCGCCAACGACCACCAGAGTGGGGCAAAACGCTGGAAGTGAGTTGTTCC
>NZ_DAMBSA010000036.1:0-18985 GCF_032054795.1 Pantoea sp. CTOTU49201 | reverse complement strand
GACGCGCCCCGGCGCGCGCAAATCCCGAACGCCTTAATTTTGGAAGCAAATATGACCACCGATTTTCCCTTGCTGGATGTGCAGGGCGTAACCTTTTCGTTGCAGGGACGCATGCTGCTGGCGCCCGTTTCACTGCAACTCAACGCAGGAGAAAGGCTGTTGCTGACCGGTCCTTCGGGCAGCGGTAAAAGCACCTTGCTGAAGATTCTCGCCTCGCTTCTTGAACCGAGCGGCGGGCAGATCCTGTTCGAGAACCAGAATATTGCCAGCTTGAAAACCGAACATTATCGGCAACAGGTTTCCTATTGTTTCCAGACGCCGCAACTGTTCGGCTACACGGTGTACGACAACCTGGCGCTGCCGTGGCACATCCGCCAGCAGAAACCGTCGCGCGACAAGCTAGTTGAATCACTTGCCGATGTGCATTTGGCTGCTGACATGCTCGATAAAAAAATCGAGCAGCTGTCGGGCGGTGAGAAGCAGCGCGTAGGCTTGCTGCGCAACCTGCAATTTCTGCCGCAGGTGCTGCTGCTGGATGAAGTCACCAGCGCATTAGATGAAGAGAATAAAGTGATCATCAACGCATTGATTGATTCGCTGGTGCGCGAGAAGCGTCTCGCCGTGATCGGCATCAGCCACGATGGGCAAGAGATTCGCGAGGCACAACAGGTGCTGAAACTTGAGGCACCACAGCAGGGAAGCGCCGATGAGCCAGCATAATATTACCGACAGCTCGTTATTGCTTTCGCTGCTGCTGGTGGTGATTGCGCTGCTGATCAGCCAGAAAGAGAAGCTCGGCATGAGCAAAGACATCATCTGGAGCGTGTGCCGCGCCATTATCCAGCTGGTGATTGTTGGCTACGTGCTTAAGTCGATCTTTGACCTGAATAATGACTGGCTCACCGTGCTGATGGTGCTGTTTATCTGCGTCAATGCGGCGCTCAATGCGCGCAAGCGCAGCCTCAATATCAGCAACGGTTTTGTTATCTCGTTTGTGGCGATTACCACCGGCACCACGCTGACGTTGACCGTTCTGCTGCTTAGCGGTGCTATCGAGTTTATCCCGATGCAGGTGATCCCGATCTCCGGGATGATCGCTGGCAACGCGATGGTGGCGGTGGGCCTCTGTTTCAGCAATCTCAACCAACGCTTCAGCGATAACCGGCAAAAAATTCAGGAGATGCTGAGCCTGGGCGCACCGGTAAAAATGGCGTCGGCGCGCTTTATTCGCGACAGCATCCGCGCGGCGATGATTCCCACCGTTGATGGCGCCAAAACCGTGGGATTGGTGAGCTTGCCAGGCATGATGTCGGGGCTGATTTTTGCCGGTATCGATCCGGTGAAAGCGATTAAGTATCAGATTATGGTGACCTTTATGCTGATTGGCACGGCGAGTTTATCCACCATCATCGCCGCCTATTTAGCCTATCGGCGTCTGTATACCGCGCGGGCGCAGCTGAAGTTCTGACCTAAATTGCCGTGGCAAATAGCAAGTCGCGCAACCAACGATGTCCGGCATCGCGGTGCGTTCTTTCGTGCCACGCCACGGTTTTAGTGAAGCCCTGAATCTCCAGCGGCGGCGCGAAGACTTTCAATCCCGCGTGGTGCAGTGCCAGACGACGCGGCACCACGCTGATCAAATCGCTGACGCGCAAAATCTCCGGCAGCACTAAAAAGCTGCACACCGAAAGCGTGACGCGGCGCGAGCGTCCCATCGCATTCAAAGCCGCATCGGTGACGCCATGAAAACTCCCGCCGATATAAGACACCAGCGCGTGATCCTGCGCGCAAAAGTCGTCTAACGTGAGATTTTCATGGTGGGCGAGCGGATGATCGTCGCGCATCAGACAAACATACTCTTCAGCGTACAACGCGCGGGCATGCAGTTCGGGCGGAGCAGTATCGGGCGTGATCAAGGCGATATCCACCGATCCGCGTTCGAATTGTAGCGCCAACTGCTCATTGTTCACCGGCAATACCGCCACGCGAATGCCCGGCGCCTGCTGACGCAACGCCGCCATAAACGGCACGATCACCGCGCGCAGTGCGTAATCGGTGGCGGCAATATTGATGGTCATCTCAGCGGTGGCCGGATCAAATTGCTTCGGCTGCAGCAGCGCACTCACTTCCGTCAGAATACTCTTCACCGGCACCGCCAGTTCCAGCGCGCGCAGCGTCGGCACAATGCCGCGCTGGGTGCGGGTGAACAGCGGATCGTCAAAGCATTCACGTAACCGCGTCAACATGCCGCTGACCGCTGGCTGCGTCAGCGATAAACGCTCTGCCGCGCGCGTTACGCTGCGCTCATCGAGCAGTGCGTCTAGCGCTTTCAGTAAGTTGAGATCTAAAGTGCGGAGATCGGTTTTCATGGTCTTTATCTTTAGCGGGGATGCAGCAAGCATAGCGTGAGATATCACGATAATTAATATCAAAAATAAAAAATGGCGATTGGTGTTATGTCTCTGCCAGCCGGATACTGCGTCTGTCCATTACCAACCCACTTTAACCTTGGGATTAACCCGATGAAAATGAACGCGATTAACTGGCCCGAAGGCTTTGTACCAGGTTTTACGGATAACTACTGCTCGAATGAAGTGATCGTCGCAGGCCTGACAACTGCTGATATCTGGCCGCTGCTCAACACGCCAGCATTGTGGCCGAGCTACTACCAGAATTCCGCCAACGCGCGTTTTTATGACAATAAAGGCCCTGAACTGGAGCAGGACGCGCGTTTCTACTTTGAAACCTTTGGCTTCCCGGTTGAAGCGCAAGTCACTGAGTATGTGGCACCTGTAGCAGGCGAACCGGCGCGCGTTTCATGGCACGGCTGGGCGGGCGAGCCGGGTAGCGACGATCGTCTGGACGTGCTGCATGCGTGGTTGATTGAAGATCTTTCCGATAATCGCGTGCGCATCCTGACTCAGGAAACGCAAAACGGCAAACCCGCCGTCGAGCTGGCAAAAGCGCAGCCAAACCCGATGATTAACGGCCATCAGGATTGGCTGAATGGCCTGATTGCTGCCGCCAAATCGTAGGGTCGCCATTTATGGCGACCGCTGCTTATTTATGCCGACCATCTCACATATTACTGCTCAGCCAGCGCAGCGCTTGCTGCGCACGTGCTGACAGCGGCCACTCGGCGCGGTGAATCAGCCAGATGGTATCCACCAATTCGACGTTATCTGTGGCAACCGCAATCTCTGCTGGCCGCGCAAATGCCAGCCGGGCAAAGCGCGGCAGCACCGCGAAACCGAGGCCACGCGCAACCGGCTCCAGAATCAAACCGATTTGATTGCTGAAGCCACGCTGCGGCAAATTGCGTACGCCCGGATTGCCGGGAAAACGTCGGCTGAGCAATCGCGTTGCCATCGCTTGTCCATCGGGGTGATCGATGTAGCCAAGCGCTTCGAGATCTTCCCAACGGCTTACGTTCGCGCCCGCCGGGATAACCAGTTCGAGTGGCTCTTCGGCAAACTTCTCCGCCACCAGCCGTTTGTCGTCCGGTTTTTGCGTCACCAAACCCATTTCGTAGCGGTTATGCAGCACCGCATCCATCACTTCGCTATCGGGCGCGAAGCGATGGCGCACGCTGAGATCGGGATATTGCTGTTGTAGCGCCAGCAACAGCGGATAGAGACGCAGCCCGATGCTGCCGGGTGAAATCAGGCTCACTTCGCCGCAGGTGACGTCATCGTCGCTCAGCCGCAGGGCCAAATGCCGCTGAGCGCGATCCACTTGCTGGCAATAATCCAGCAACGCGCGTCCGGCTGGCGTCAGTTCGAGCGGACGTTTGGTGCGCAGCAGCAACGGACCCAGTTGCAGCTCAAGATGACGAATATGCTGGCTCACCGCCGCTTGCGTAATGCCCAGTCGCTCGGCGCTGTCGGTAAAGCTGCCAATCTCAGCTAGCGTGGCAAAAGAGGTTAACCATTGGGGATTGAACATAAGGATATTTTATAAAACCTATAACTTAATCACTGTTTTCATTATACAGATGCCCACGTAGTCTGGAGATCTATTCCTAACAGGAGATACATGATGACTGCCCCTTATCCGCGTACTTTTTCTCATATTGGTTTGTCAGTCACCGACCTTGATGCCGCAGTGAAGTTTTATACCGAGGTGATGGGCTGGTATCTGATCATGCCGCCAACCGCGATTCAGGAAGACGAATCCGCGATTGGCGTGATGTGCAGCGACGTGTTTGGTCAGGGCTGGGAGAAGTTTCGCATTGCACATCTCTCCACCGGCGATCGCGTCGGCGTCGAGATCTTCGAATTCAAAGCCGCTGAGAAACCGGAAAACAACTTTGAATACTGGAAAGCCGGCGTGTTCCACTTCTGCGTGCAGGATCCCGATATGGAAGGTTTGGCGGCGAAGATCGTCGCGGCAGGCGGCAAACAGCGCATGCCGGTACGTGAATACTTCCCCGGCGAAAAGCCTTATCGCATGGTGTACATGGAAGATCCGTTCGGCAACATCATTGAAATCTACAGCCACAGCTATGAGCTGACTTACTCCGCAGGTGCCTATGTCTGATAGCCGATTTTCAATGCCACAACAGTGGCGCGCCTGGACGTGGCAAGGCGAGGCGCTGCAGCAAAGTATGATCAGCGCAGAACCGCTGCAGCCGCACGATGTGCTGGTGCAGAACGCCGCGATTGGCCTTAATCCCGTCGACTGGAAAGTGCTCGAAAGTCAGGTTGGGCAAGTGCCGGGCGTTGACGGTGCCGGAACGGTGGTGGCGCTGGGCGCAGAGGTTGATCCCGGTATGCTCGGCGCACGCGTGGCCTACCATCAAAGCTTGCGCCGCAACGGCAGCTTTGCCGAGTTCACCGTGCTGGCGGCGCAGGTTTTGATGCGCCTGCCGGATGAGCTGGATTTTGCCACCGCAGCCTCTTTGCCGTGCCCGATGCTTACCGCCTGGCAGGCCATCGAGAAAGTGCCAATGCAGCCGGGTGCCGCGATCCTCATCGCTGGTGCAGGCGGTTCGGTGGGGCATTTTTTAGTTCAAATGGCGAAGGCACGCGGCTTTGAGGTGACGACGCTCAGCCATGAACGTCATTGGTCGCGTCTGCACGCACAGGGTGCGAAGTGCTGCCTAAGTGATTCAATGCACAATGCCGAAGCAACACAGCGACGCTACTTTGCGGTGATCGATGCCGTTGGCCCGGAGCATGCCGCACGTCTGGCGGATAACCTGCTGGCGAACGGTCATCTGGTGTGCATTCAGGGACGTGTTGAACAGTGGCCGTGCAGCCCGTTTGGTCGAGCGCTTTCGCTGCATGAAGTGGCATTAGGCGCATTACATCTGCACGGTGATGCGCAGCAGTGGCGCGCGTTAACGCAGCAGGGTGAACGTCTGATGGCGCAGCTGGTGCAAGGCAAACTGGAAAGCGAGCAGTTGCTGCGTTTTCCTTACGATCAATTACCTGCGCAGCTGCTGGCGTTGCAACATCGCAACTTCAGCGGCAAGCAGATCATTTTGCTCTAATCAGTTTCAGAGGTGGTTATGTCAGGCCTATTTACGCCCTTTACCTTGAAAGATGTCACGCTGCGTAACCGCATCGCAGTGCCACCGATGTGCCAATACAGCGCGGTGGATGGCATGAGTAACGAGTGGCATCGCGTGCATTACAACAGCCTGGCGCGTGGCGGCGCAGGATTGGTGATTGTTGAAGCCACCGCAGTATCGCCGGAAGGGCGCATTACTCCCGCTTGCCTCGGCATCTGGAATGATGAGCAGGCGGAAAAGCTGGCGCAGATTGCGCGTGAAATCAAAGCGTCAGGTGCGGTGCCGGGCATTCAAATTGGTCATGCCGGACGCAAAGCCAGCGCCAATAAGCCGTGGGAAGGTGATGACCATATCGCCGCCGATGACGCTGCCGGTTGGGAAACCATTGCGCCATCCGCCGTGGCGTTTGGTCAAAACCTGCCGCGTGTGCCGCAAGCGATGACGCATGCGGATATTCAGCGCGTGCGCGAAGACTTTGTGCGTGCCGCTCAACGCGCGCGTGATGCTGGTTTCGAATGGCTCGAGCTGCACTTCGCGCACGGCTATCTGGCACAGAGTTTCTTCTCGGTGCACGCCAATCAGCGCACGGATGAATACGGCGGCGATTTGGTTGGTCGCAGCCGTTTCCTGCATGAAACCTTCGATGCGGTGCGCGCGGTATGGCCAGAAAATCTGCCGCTGACTGCGCGTTTTGGCGTGCTGGAGTTTGATGGCCGCGATGACGAGACGCTGCAGGAATCCATCACGCTCACCAAACAGTGGCGTGAAAAGGGTCTGGATCTGCTGAGCGTCAGCGTGGGCTTCTCCACGCCGGATGCCAATATTCCTTGGGGACCCGCGTTCCTGGCATCCATCGCCGAACGTGTGCGCCGTGAAACGCAGATTCCTGTGGCTTCGGCGTGGGGCATCGATGCACCGGCGATTGCCAATCAAACCATCGAAAAAGGCCAGCTGGATTTAGTGATGGTGGGGCGCGCGCATCTGAAAAACCCTAACTGGGCATATCAGGCCGCGCTGGCACTGGATAAGAGCGAACCTTCCTGGGTGCTGCCCGCGCCTTACGCACACTGGCTGGAGCGCTATCGGGTGAGTGAGGCCTAAAACCCCATGTAACCAGGTGCGCATAAATGCGCACCCTACAAAATCCTCGTAGGGTCGCCATTCATGGCGACCGATCCTCAGGATTCAGCTTACTTATACGTCACTTCAATAATCTTAAGATTATTAACCGATTTAACGCGTACGGAGCCAAGTTGATACGGCAGCGTTTGTTGTGACTGATTGAGCGCAATCGTACGCACTTTATCAACACCTTGGCGCGTGCAGGTCACTGAAGTCCCTTGCTGTTGAGTGGTCGTGGTACAGGCCGGTTCAACAATCGCACCACTGAAGTAAATCGTGCCACTCTCCGCCATCGCCGTTTGCAGCAGCATCAGGCCTGACAATAAAACCAGGACTTTACACATAGGCTATCCTCCAGAACGTCTAAAAGGATTTTCGTCCTCTTATGCTTAAACTTTAGAGGATGAGAAGCGGCTTAGGAAAAATCCTGGGTTTTGCATTTATTGTTTGTTCATCCGTCCGCCGTAGACTTTCAAGCCAGCCGTGGAGAGATTTGTCCGCTTTGAGCGAAGATAAGACATTCGCAGTATGATGAAGCCAATACTTAAAACGTGGCGTATTAAACAACAGGGAGAAGGTCAGGCCAGTCGGCTATGATGCTAAGCACATGGCGGCGAGTTCGATCTGTTACATAATTAACAAGCGTTCACGCATTGCTTCGATACTGTTCGGCCTGAAGCCGAAAACGAAGAAAATCGCCGAGCCGCTGGAAGCGCGGATGTAAATTTTAAACAAGCGCGATATCGTAATAAACCCTTGACGATACAACTTCAAATTCCCGGTCAACCGGTTGATCTTCTTGTTAGTTCCGACCAAACCTATTGCTACCAACTCATTATGTTCGCTCGGCTTGCTGGCGATGCGTTCGCCATAATTCGTGTAGATTTTGCATGATTGTGCCAACGCGCTTAACGGCAGGCCGAAAATCTCGCTATCCGCACTGCTCACCTTCTGCAACTCGCGCAGATAATTGCCTTCCGCCAATAACACCGGAAGCAGCGCAACAATCACGCCGGGATAATTCACGCCAACCGCGCGCCATTGATCCACTCCGACTCGATTCCCCATCAACTTTCCAAAACATATGCCGATAACACTTGCAGCATTCATTGCTAATCTAGAGGGCAATTGTTGATCGATTACGATAGTGCAGCGATGCGTGTTTGCGTCGAATTCCCTTGGCTTCTTACTTGAGCGGTTAAGGTGCAAATAGTATGCGCCAGGGCGCGAGAAAGGTGCTTGCGTAATGCATTGCAAAACGCGTGTTTTAGGGATTAAACATTTAAGAAGCGCCAATAAAAGGAAAGGATCTTCGTCTAATGTTCTTGAGCAAGACAGATATTAAAATTCTCCAGCAGTTGCAGCAGTACGCGCGCATCACCAATCAACATCTCGCCGATGAAATTGGCCTCTCCGCATCGCCAACTTGGCGCAAAGTCCGCAAGCTGGAAGAGGACGATGTGATCCAAGCTTATCGCGTCGTGATTAATCAAAAAAAGATTGGCCTTAATGTGATGGTATTTGTACGCGTCACCTTTGATAGCCACAGCGCAGCAGAAGCACGTAAATTTGAACAAGAAGTGATGGCATTAGATAATGTGGTTTCCTGCTTGAGCATCGGCGGCGATACGGATTTCTTATTATAGGTGGTGGCCGTAGATATGGATGCGTACGCGGATTTTGCGATGTTGGTGATCCGTAGGTTGCCGGGGATTACAGAGATGCAGAGTGTGTTGGTGATGAAGGAGATAAAGGGAGTGGCGGCTTGGAGTATTATATAAATTCGGTGATGATTATTTCATGAGAAAATTAATTTTGATCATTTATATTAAGTGGATTTAAAATCATGTCTACAAGTAATTATACCATTAACGGACTAAAGGCGATATTTGATGGAATGGCAGAAAATATACCTATGGCAAAACGTACTAGATCCGGAGTTTTGCTACCCCTCGACAATAATGGGAGCTTTTATCATGTCACTAATGCCCATAAGCGTGGTACCCCAGAACATTTAAAATATGGTGATTCTTGGTTTGAATATAAGATAATTTGTAATTCTGAAGAATATGAGAGGATTTTAAACCCTAAAGTTCTTGAAGATCATCTTTTGAAACTTCGCGCAAATGCGATTCTAGACCACATGAGAGCGATTCGCGTATTTGCGGAAAGATTCAAACACTCGCAAGAGGTTTCACTAAGTAAGTGGTACAGAAATAATGATCGTGATAATAAATACTTGGATAATATATCCAAAGGTAACTTAAGGAAGCTCTCTAAAGTACCTGCCGGTACAGCTATGATTAATCGCGCAAATGCCATCTGTATGAAGCTAAACGAAGGAAATATTATTGTTGTATCTGAAAAAATGATGTATGCGCTATATTTCTTTAATATTTTTATATATGGTACAAGCTTAGGATTTGATGAGCAAGAATGTTTTATTGGTTATGTTATTGCGTTAAGAACATATTATGGTTATGAGTCAATAGACTTTGATTTGGACTCAAGAGGTGTCTTTGATGATGAAACTGAAGGTCATTTGCAAAAATTAACAACAGATCAATATAACTTTATATTAGGGCATGAATATGCACACCACCTGCTTGGGCATTTGGATGATAGTAAATTAATTGATGAATGCAACTTTGGAGGGGACAAAACAGGAAGGCTAACGCATTATAAACATAGATTCAAAGAAGAATATGATGCAGATTGGCATGCGATTAAAAATGTTACTGGAAATAATAAATTCAAAGATGACCTTACCAATGCTGCTTTTTCTTGCTTCTTATTCTTCTATGTATTAGAAAGTGTTGACGAATACTTATCTCCTCGAGGGAATTCTAAACCGCGAACTCATCCTCCAGCATTAGATAGAATTAGTCAACTAAGGAAGAGAGTTAGATCTTCCTTTGGAATTAATAATGATTATCTTGAAAATGTCCAGAAGTATGTTGATCAGATAACACTGCATTTTTTAACAGAATTGCTTCCATTTAATATGGATGAGTTTGAAATTTATGGCTCATATTATTTCCATCGTTTCAAACCTATCATTCAAAGAGATAGAATAGACTTTTGATAAGGACAATTGATTTCAAACGTGCAATTTCGCGCGTTTGAATAAATTTTCAGTTCCATACCTAAGTGTTAAAGTTATAGCCAAATTCCTAAATCCCATCTCCCGCCTCACAATTCCTTAACTCAAACTAGACGTTTCCTGCGCAATACGTAGATACTCATTACACCAGATGCCAAAGATTAAATTTCTGAAACAAATTATATCAGCGACTTAACTTCCAGCGCATTGGCTTACCGTTGCGCGCGTTGTCTTTCTCCTTTGAGGAATACATTGTGTTCAAATTAAATCCGGTGTTACTAAGCCTTGTGGCGGCGCAAGGTATGATGTTCCCTACCTCACTGTCGTGGGCGGCGGAGTTAAAACCTTATACGCCTGAAATTAATGACAATAAAATTGGGGCTTATTGCTTATGCAATGGCTCGACGCAAACGCTGCGCGGTTTACCGCAATTCTCGCCAGGTGAAAGCGGGGCAACCACGGTGACGTTTGGCGAATTGCAAAGTATTGGTCGAATAATCAATGACAACTTGATTGACGAGCCGCGGCTGCAAATAGGCCAGCAGAATCTCACCATTCAAATACCGAGTTTCGAAGATTGGATATATACAACTTACGACGTTTATAACTCCGCAGATTTAGTCGATTTACCGAGTGTCGGCCTCGATACCGTAGTGCCAGATTATTATGATGTAAACGACAAACAATATATTAATGCGCGCATCGGTTCCGTCAGCAACGGCACGCTAAATATCGATATTGGCGAACATGGCGCGGCGGCTAATTCCTCTACTAATAGCTGGTCGATGGCGGCCAAACAAAGCCAACTGTTTACCGCTACCAAAAACGGTCATCTCAACTGGAATTCCGATAACCGCATCGCCTTTAGAGCGGCCACGCCACCTTATGGTGGCGATCGTCTGGCGTACGACGTAGGCAGCGTGGTGGATTATGCCGGAGCCATCAGCGTTTCAACCCTGGATGGCGGTATCACCCACTTCAACATCAACAATATCAACGATCTGCGTCACTATAATGATTGGCTGATCGAGCAAGTCACCTTATCCAACCTCAGCACCGACCGCTACAACGACGAATTCCACAAAGCCTTCATCCAGCGCGACGGACGCGTGGTGTATCGCATGAGCACCAACAATTACGACGACGAAGTGGCGCAAGCGCTGGGCGATCAAGTGGTGCTGAGCGCGGATGGCAAAAATGCCAGCGTGAAAATCAGTCGCGGCAAAACCCTCGAAGTGCTGGATAGCCACAGCGCGGTGATGCGCGCCAGCAACGGTGCGAAAGCCATTATCAACGGCAAACTTTCTAGCAACGGCTCCGGCTTAGAACTGCTGAGCAACGCACGCGGTCGCAATAACGGCGTGATCAACGCTGGATTCCTCAACAACGCTGACGGCAAAGGCGTCGATAGCAACACCTTAGGCGCAGGCATTGGCGTGCTTGCCTCCAACGGCAGCCGCTTCAGCAATGACGGCGTGATCAACTTCCAGCCTGGCAACAGCGCTAGCGCGGCGATTACGCTCTACGATGCGCGCGCGATCAATCGCGGCAATATCAATCTCGGCGTCACCGAAACCATCGGCAGCGGCTCGATGACCGGCGTGATCGCCAGCGGAGCAGGCGGTTTCACCAACGCCAAAGGCGGCACCATTTACATCGGGCGCACGCCGCAAAATCACGAGAACGACCCAACCAGCGATGTAGCGGTGAACCTCAGCGGCGGCGCAAGCGCCATTCGAGGCTTTCTCGATTCCCGCATCGTCAACAACGGACGCATTGTGATCGGCTCGCTGGCGCAGAATGCCGTTGGCATGCTGGTTGAATACGGCCCGAATGCCATCGCGCGTAACAAAGGCGTGATCGATGTGAATGGGATGGCAGAAGGGCAGCCGCGCGAGAATATCGGCATGTTGGTGGTTGATTCCGGTAGCGGCGGCAAAGTCGGCAATGGCAAAGCGGGCACCATCAACCTCAACGGCTACAACAGCACCGGCCTCAAAGTTATCGCTCATGCGGGCAGTAGCGCTGAAGCTTATTCTCGCGGTGCCATCAACATCCTCAGCGATACTGGCCAATATGGCACAACCGATAACAACACTGCCGTTTGGGTCATCGGCGAAGAGGGCGGTAAGGCCGTTGCCAACGTTAGCGGACCGATTCAGCTTGGCGGCAACGATGCGATTGGTATTCGCGCCGAAGGCAACGCCACGGTGAACGTCAGCGCCAACGCGATTCCGGTTGCCGGGCCGCGCGATATCTGGGGCCTGGAACGGCAAATCAGTTTCTACACTAAAGGTGAAAACGCCAAAATCAACCTACCGAAAAACGGCAGCTACTCGACATCGGTGGTCGATGGCACGATTTTCCGCGTGGAGGATGGCGCAGACTTTGACGGACGTGGTTTAACCCTTTCCATGAACGAATTGAATACTACCGGCGTGTATGGCAGCGGCGTGGGAACCCAGGTTAATACTAACGGCGCAACGCTAAATATTGGCAATGGGGGCGGTGGGGGTATCGGGGGCACCGGGCTAAAAATTGCGCATGGCGCGCAAGGGACGATTGATGCCGCGACACGCTTAAACCTTGATGGTTCTAGCGTGTTGGCGGCAGAAGTTGATGGCTTAGCCTACACGTTGCAAGGCGCGGCCATTGATTTCGAACACGGATTCAATACCGATACGCATCTCACCAACCATGCTGAGATTAACGGTAGTGGCAGATTTCAGGTCGGCTTAATCGCCCGCAATCAAGCTCAGCTCACCAACACCGGCGACATCACTTTTACCGGTGAGGACAGCGGCGGCATTTACGTGGAACGCGGCGGAAAGGCGTTCAACAGCGGCACCATCAACATGACACTGCGCGGACAAGCGCTGTATGCCTATGGTTTGCAGTATGACTCCGATACCACCGCGCTGAGTGAAATCTCCAACAGCGGCACCATCAACATCTACAACCGCGACAGTTTTGAGTTGAACACCACCATTGGTCTGGTCGCCAGCAACTATTTGGCGCGCATCTACCAAAACGGCACCATCAATCTGTATGGCGATAATGCGATGGGCGCCAACGCATTTTTAGGTGGTCGAATCACGTTTGGCCCGGATAGCCGCATCACCTTCAACGACCCGAATCAAACCGGCTATCGCGCCACCGATGAGGGAACGCAATTAATCAGCAACGGCAACAATGTGGATGTCAGCAGCGCGAATTCGAAACTGTATGACATCAGCAATGGCGCGTGGCTGTATACGCAAGCTCCCGGCAACGTGACGCTCAGCGGCGAAAATAGTCGCGGTGTGGTGCTGAGCGGCGAGGGCACGCAAGTATCTTACACCGACAACTATGTGGCGAGCGGCAAAGGTGCTGTGGTGATGAGCGCCAGCAACCGCGCCGAGGGCGTGATCAGCAGCGGCATTACGCTCAGCGGTGAAAACACCACCGCCGCGATTGTCAGCGGCGATGAAACGGAAATCTACGCGGCCTCCACTATCAGCGGCAACGGCGCAAACGCGACGGCGTTTGATGTCAGCGGCGGTGCGCGCCTGTTTAACCAGTATCAAGGCGTGGTGGATCTCGGCGGATCGAACAACACCGGCGCGCGCGTGCATGACGGCGGCAACTTCATCAATCGCGGCAGCATGCACATTGCGTCAGGCATTGGCGTCGATGTGTCAAGCGGTTACGGTCAATATGTGCCGGTCGATAGCGCATTGCGCGTCGATGATGGCATTGCAGCGATGCGTGTCGGCAGCGGCGCATGGATGAAAATCTACGGCGACGGCCAAGGCTACAGCGTGATGCAGGCCAACGGCAGCGCCGACGGCTTGTTGCTGGATGTCGGCGCGGATGGGTTCGAAGCCGACAACATCACTATCGGCGCGTACGGCAGCGGCAGCGCAATCAATAACCGCGCCGAAACACCAAACATCAATTTGGATAACGTGCGTTTAGAGGTGGCAAACGGTAACGGCATTCGCTCGGCGACCTCATTCAATTCCGCTGGCAGTGCGCAAATTAACGTTAGCGGTACGGGCACCGGTTATCGCTTTGAAAACGCCAATGGCTCAACCACCAGCAACGATCTGGTGATCGGGCCGGATTATTCGATTGTGGTAGCAGGAACCGGCAATGGCGTGATCGCCAACACAAGCGGCAACGTGATTTCTAAGGGCTTGATTGATATTCAGGCGGCGAACGGCGGCTCGGCAATTGTCACCAAAACCGCCAGCCAGGTGATTAACCAGGGCACCATCAGTTCGCAAAGTCGCGTTGCGCCGCTGATCGACCTGCGCGGCGGGCAAACGGTGTTTATCAATGAAGGCACCATTAATGCACCGTTCCCTGATCAGGTTGTCGTGGCGGGCGGCGCAACCAATGACGTCATTGCGCTGTTGGATGGTGCGGTGGTCGGCGATGTGAACACCGGTAACGGACGCGATGAACTGATTGTCACCGGCGGCACCATCAATGGCAGTTTGACGATGGGCAGCGGCGCGGCTAATCAGGCCACGATGCAGAAGGTGAGTCTGGCTGACACGCGTCACATCACCACGGAAAATGGCGCGGGCAGCACGCTCAATCTCAGCCAACTCAAGGCACGCGGCGGTTCATTCGCTAGCGATGATGCGGCAAAAGGCACCAATCTGGGTTCAGGCTGGAGCACGCTGAACTTCCAGAAAACCCAATGGACGTTAACCGACAACATCAAACTGGCGCACAGCACGATTAACGTGGATGCGGGAAGTACGCTGTTCGCGGGTGACAACGTCAATCCGCTGTTGCAGGGCAGAACCAGCGATTCGCTGGTGGTGAATAATGCGGGCACCCTGGATCTCACCAACGGCGGCAACACGGCGGCGAACACGCTGACGATTGACGGCGAACTGGCGTCGGCGGGCGGCAGCGTCAAGCTGAACGCCACAGCAGCAGGCAGTGATATGGTGCTGGTGAATGGCGCGGCATCGGGCGTGACGCAGGTTGAAGCAAAACTCGCGGGAGCGCCGCTGCTCGACAGCAATGGCGATGGCGTGATCTCTGCGAACGAAGGCGTGTCGCTGGCGCAGGTTTCCGGCAGCGCGAATGCCAACAGCTTTGCGCTGAAAAGCGGCTATGTCGCATCCGGGCCGTGGCAATACGGTTTATACAGCTTCGCACCGGGCAGTAATGACCCAGCCCTTAGCGCGTTAGGCGGCAGCGCGTGGGATTATCGACTGGCGAACGCCTTAGTGTGCGAAGACGGCAGCCTGTGCCAGCCGTCAGCAGGCAGCGCACAAAGCGTCGCGCGTCTGGCGGTAACGCCGCAGGTGCCGTCCTACATCTCTGCGCCGGTTGGCCTCGCTTATTACTCGCTGGCAATCACCGACGATCTGCATAAACGCCTCGGTGAACTGCGCCTGCAGCAGGCAAATCCGGATGCGGTTGGCGGCGAGATGTTCATCCGCTACATCGGCTCCAACCTGAAATACCAGACCAATCAAAGCGTAAGCAATTACGGCTACGACTTCGATCTCGACTACAGCGCGGTGCAGCTCGGCGGCAACGTGATTCGCGTGGACGGCGCGGACAGCAGCCTGCGCGGCGGCGTGGCCTACACGCGCGGCAACACGCGCATTCGCCCGCACGCAGCAGATGGCTATAGTTCGACCAGCTTCGACAGCGACACGCTGTCGCTGTACGGCACATGGCTGCGCGACAGCGGTTTTTACGTGGACGGCTCGCTGAGCTGGGGCTGGCATCGCGGCGCGACTGACATTGCACGGCAGAAAGATGTCGCCAAACCAAAAGGCAAAGGCTGGACGGCTTCGGTTGAAACCGGTTATCCGCTGGAACTGGGCGGCGGCGTGCGCATCGAACCGCAGGCGCAGATCACCTGGCTGCAAATGAAGATGGACAGCTTCACCGACCGCGATGACACCCGCGTTTCCTACGACGATTACAGCCAGACGATTGGCCGCGTCGGCGCGCGCGTGGATAAAACCTGGCAGGACAGCAGCGCGAATCAGTACACGCCGTATCTGCGCGTGAATTACACGCAGGGTTGGGGCGGCACCGCCAAAGCGAAGATCGGCGCGGCGGATGTTGGCGGCGGTGAAACCTTCGACAGCGGCAAGTTCGGCAAAATGTGGGATGTCGGCGTGGGCGGCACCGCGACGGTAAACAAGGATGTGGCGCTGTACGCCGAAGCTGATTACCGCAAAGAGATCGACGGCAACGGCGCGAAAGGCTGGCGTTACAACGCGGGCGTGCGCTGGTCGTTTTAATTGAAACGGTCGCCTTTGGAGTGATGATAGTGAATGTCTACGGGAACGGGGTCACTCCATTTGAGCAACTTTAACGTTTATTAACATGAGGTCACAACCTCTAAGGCTGCCTTGTGGACTCAGGAGGATTATCATCAATTACAACTGGTGATTATTTAAGTCCGCTCTTGTTACAAAGCGACCAAACCCGAAGAAAACGACGTCTGCTATGAGCGAACAGCGGACATTGCTCACAGCATTCGATTTGAATAAACGGTTGAGAAGTTCACGTCTGTAACAATAGCCTGTTAGCCTAATTCAGTTGCAATGATTTAAACCCTATACGCTCAACTACCTATCCATTTGGGAGTTACTAACGCTAACTATTATTTGCGGAGCAGGAGTACAGAGATGAATTTTACAGACGATAAAATGCTGGGATATGACAATGCATATCAGGTTTTTTCAGCCGGGGACGAGCTTGTTTTAGACAAAAATTACCGCCGTGCTCACCTTCCATTGGTTAATTCGTCTCATCCAGATGTCATAGCCAATGATGAAGACTACTGTATGGGGACATATAACACCCACCGGCGTTCAATTGTGCTTCCCGTCAGTGATGAACGTCTGCGCCAAACAACCACCTTTATCCATATAGAAAAGGCTCTGCGCAACGCTTCGTTTGCAAGCAAGATAGCCTGGGACTTGCTGGAAAAAAGGAAAAACCTGTTACATGCGACAATCAGTAGCGGGTTGAAGGATGATTGCGTTGAACTTGCTATTGAAACTCTTCAGACATTCCTGGATACCGAACCAGTAAAAAAATACAGGCTAGGTGGAGTTTTCATGGGGCCGGTTAATACTGGAAGACTTTATCTAAAGGTGTATCCCGAAGAGACCGGTTCGGGGCACATATTCGGCGAGCTCCAGTCACTACTCGGGCTTCAGCAAACATCGTTTTTCCTGGTGGGGTATTTTAACCTGACAGAACATCTCAATAAGCCTGAAACGATGGAGCTTTCTGAGATTCTCAATCGTTATTGTAATGAAACGCTTTGGGAAGATGAACTCAGAGAGTTATGGCTTATTTCAACACATGATGACTTGGTCCTGAGCGGTAAAATATCCAAAAAAATTTTCAGGTCTATCTGACAGCAATTGATACCGGCCAAATGGCTCCAGCGGATGAGTTTAAATAAACAACCACTACAATATGCAAGAAACTTACGATGTTGGCATTAAACTGCCCAAGGGCATGGCTGAAAGGGCTGCTATGAGCGAACAGCGGACCTTGCTATAATTAATGATCTCATTACTTGATGCCATAATTAGCAGGTAGAGACCTGACGTAATCTGCAATTTCTCCATTATAAAGAGCCGAGATACTTTCAAAGACATCCGCTATATCTTTTCGGTTATCTTCATCAAGGGACTGAAGCGTTCCTGCAATACTTTCTTGTATCTCAATGGCTACATCAGGATTAATTAAAGTTTCCGCGGTAAATTCGAGTGCGATAGCTATATCAGCTATGACTTTCACTAATTGTATAGATTGTGATGACATATGAACCTCTTCTTAGCTTTTGACGGGATTCCTGCGCATCAACTTAACATGAAGTTAGCAACGTCCGCTCCTGGCACAAAGCGGACATCTCTATGTTTGTTCGGTTTGAATATGTCTAAGACGTTAATTAAAACTGATCCCAATCTGAGTTGATAAAAAGGTATTACAACCCATATTCCCCACACAGCAACCCAAACACCCAATCGTTATGCCACGCATTTCTCAGCCAGTAACTTTCCCGCAGTTCGCCCTCTAATTTAAAGCCGACTTTTTCCAGTAGCCGACGCGAGGGTGCATTGCCTGCCGTAACGGTGGCGCTCAAACGTCGAATGCCACCGTCGCTGAATGCATAGTCACAAATCGCGCGGAGCGACTCCAGCGCATAGCCTTTACCTTGCGCTTCTGGTGCGAACAGAAAGCCGACTTCGGCGCAGTCATTTTCACGATGAATATAGCCGCTGACGCCGATGCGATTGCCTGACTGTTTTTCCCGCACCACCAGACACAACCAGTGCGCGCTGCGTGGCGACCAAAGCGGCAATCTCGCTGTGAAATCGGCGAGAATTTTTTCTTCAGATTTTGCATCGGCAATGTAATGCATGACCTGTGGCGAGAGCTGGAGCTGACTGAAGAAATCCCAGTCGTCTTCGGTGATCTGCGAGCAGGTGAGTCTGAGGGTTTCAATGAACACGTTTGTCATCAAGTTCACCTTCACTGGTGCATTGAGAAGAAGAACCTATTTTAACCAGGTCGCCATAAATGACGACCCTACAAAATCACGTAGGGTTGCCATTTATGGCAACCTGGGAATCACAACAGGAACCGCAACGCCACGCCAAATGCCTGCTCGGCACCGACAATAATCGCCGACGCTTCCTCGCGGAACGGCACGTCGCCGAGCAGCAAGCTGGCTTTCACCTTGCGCAGATCCGTGGTGCGCAAACTCAATCCTGCCATGCGCGCGCTGCCGTCGTAATCGATGGGCAATCCGGCGAAGCGCTGCGTGACGTATTCCGCAGAGGCAAAGCGCACCGTCGCCACGCCCGCTTTGAGCACAAACGCGCCTTCCTGACAGGCGGTGAGCTTATCGGCACCAAACAAGCGGCTGTAAGGCTGGGCGGCGGCGGCGGGATCATGCGCCACCACCACGAATTCGACGATATCGCTCACGCCATTGGGATGGACGCGCCACGCGTCCTGCCATACCGAATCCGGCGTGTCATGCTGGCAAAAGAAGCTACGACCATTCGGCACCAGCGACGGGCGTAGCCGCACGGTGCGGAAGCGCGCTTCCTGCTCGGTGCCGTCCGGCAACGTCACAGGGCGGAAAAAGCTCGCCGGCAGATCGCCGTCGATGTCCTGGCTCTCCAGATAGCGCCATACCGCGTCGGCATCCTCGGTTTTCCACACTAAACCGCTGAGGCCAATCGGCGACT